>JAKIXL010000022.1 GCA_022709105.1 Thermoplasmatota archaeon
GGCTTCAGCACGCCAGTGAGAATGCGTATGGTCGTGGTCTCCCCTGCCCCGTTGGGACCGAGGAGGCCGAAGAACTCGCCCTTCTCGACCGAAAAGGAGATGTTGTCCACGGCGAGAAGGTCACCGAACTTCTTGGTGAGGCCGTCCGCCACGATAGAGGGAGTCATTGTCGGGGCCGACAACGACCGGGGGTCAGATAAAGCATACTGCTGTCCGTGGGCGGTACTTGTCAGGGAACAACACAGGGGCCGTCTGTCCCGCTACCGTCCTCCCTGGTCATAGGGAGCTTAGGCCTTGATCGGCTTTGCCTTGCTCCACCTCAAGGCGAAACGCTCCTCATTTTCACCGGCTGAAGATGGTCGGCACTCCCGGGCTTGCGAACCGTCCGTTGTCCATCGGTGATGCGATAATGATCGACGTTCGTTCACCGATCGTCGCGGCCCAGACACCTCACGGAACGGGCCGCCTTTGGTCAAGGATAGGCAGGAACGGGAGAGCCAATGCCGCGGTCAGACCCCGTTCCATAGCGAGGGCAAGGCTCGATCGCGCTCAAATGATGGAAAATTAGATCGGTCCGGTCCTGAATACAATCGAATGCCATCCTTCTCCCTCGGCCCTTTCCCTTTCTTCCATAATGCAATTTTTCGGGGCGATGGCCAAGGGTGAAGGGCCGAAAGAGATCTCTGAGCCTTCTCGCTAAGAAATGACCCAGGTATTGCGAGAAACCCCCTATCATTAACGATCTGCAAAGCGCCCAAATAAAGGCGGACTCGGGGGGATTCGAACCCCCGTTCGAGGCTTTCCCTGGACCTGAAAGGACCACCGGAGGCCTCAGTGATATCCAAGCTACACTACGAGTCCCGGCTATCTGATGGAAAAGGTGGTAATAAAGATATTCTCGCTTGAACGCCCCTTCCAGAGCGCCCTAGCGGCGGCCCGCCCCCATAAGCGAGCCCTTGACCTCCGCCCTCTTTCGTCCTGTGGCCTCGAACATGCGGTCGAGGACCGCTGGCAGCTCTGCGTTCAGGACCTTCAGGCCATGCTCGGTGATCCCGCCCGGGGTAGCGACCCGCCCGGTGATCTCAGACGGGGTCTCCCCTTTCTCAGAGAGAAGGAGAGCGGTGCCCATCAGCGTCTCTAAGGTCAAGGCCATGGCCTCCTTTGGATCGAGCCTTCCGGCCCTAGCGCCGGAGCTCGCGAAATGAGAGATCATCGACGCCATTAGGCCCGGGCCACAGCTGGTCATATCAGTGGCCGCACCGATCTTTTCCTCCGGGAGCACCATGACCTTGCTGGAGCGGGAAAGGAGCATCTCGAGCGCCTCGGCCTTGGACCTGCTGACCTTCTTTCCATGGGACATCAGAGCGATCCCCCGGCCGGTCCCGATGGTGATCGAAGGTATGACCTTGCTCACTGGACCCCCGTGCACCGCCTCCAGGTCCGCTATGTTCACCCCACCATTGATGGTGATCAGGTGAGTCTCCGGATGCAAGGCGCCTCCTAGTTTAGAAAGAACATCGGGCACTGCCGTGCTGTGGACGCAGATGAACAGCACATCGACGTTCCCGGCTATGCTGGACAGCGAGTCTGCGACCCGAACCCTGGGATGCTCCCGGACCAGGTCAGCCAGTCGCTCAGGTGTACGATTGTGGACCACGACATCCCGCTCTTGGAGCGAGCCGTCCCTTATTAGGGCCTTGACCAACGCGCTCCCCATGTTCCCATAGCCAATGAAGCCGCAACGCATTCATTACCGCCGATATCTTGCCAGTATTTAGGTTGCCGGTCGGTCGGGAAAAGATAAGGGATTTGGAAAATATTGGAAAGGGTTACTTCTTGGCCTTGAACTCGGTATAGCCGCACTTGCCGCAGGAGTTCCGGTCCTTGTGCTCTCCGAGGAACACTCCAGGGCCGCATTTCGGACAGTTCCTGCCCTTTCGCTCGAGCTTGCCGCCCTCCACCGAATACTTGTCCTTCTTGGACGTGGATTCGCTCTTTGCTGCCCCGCCCTTCTTGGCCGCGCCCTTGCCGGCGTCCTTCTTTCCGTCGGACTTCTTGTCTCCAGCATCCTTCGCCATCTAGATCACCTCGACTTCTTGGTGGCCACGGTCTTAGGCTTCTTGGCCTTCTTCTCGGCCAGGCCGTTGCGGACCAGGATATAGTTCTTCTCATGCTTCTTTGCGCTCTCGGCGGAGCTGTATATGTTGGCCTCCCCGCCGCTGGCGCCGGTGCCGTACTCCGAGGCCATGCTGTGGACGACGATCCTTTCCTTCTGTACTCCCATGGCCCCGGCCAGAGCGGTGCGCACGGCGTCGCGGTTTGGAGACGCCTCTCCGGCATGCTCGGTCCTGAACTTGACCTCGAACCTGTCCATGGTCTTGTTCTCGTACTTGCTGACGATATCTAGCTTCAGTTCAATTCCTCCATAGAGTCTATCATAGATCTGGCCTGGCGTACGGCCTCTTGATCGACCCTGATCATGGCCATGCCCTTTCCGGGCACGCCATATACCAGGCAAGAGCCCAGAGGGGCCATGGCCACGCAGGCCAGCGCTGCCAGGTCCTCCTCGCCCTCGACAAAGAGCTTCGTTGGAACGTTCCTTTCAAGTGCCGATGCGATCTCCCGCACCAGCTCGTTCGTTATCTGCCCTGCCGGGTTCTCGACCTTGGCATCTATCCCTTTCATCTGAGCGAGCTTGGCCGCAAGAGAGGTGTACGGCCTGCGCTCGGTCTTGAGGTCATAGATGACGAGGTCCGGTTCGATGCCGCTGTCCAGCAGAGTGAACGATACCATGTCGCCTACGGCTATGAGGGAACGGCATGCCTTATGCTCGGCGATCAGGTCCGCTAACGAGATCATCTTACCAAGACCGGCGGCAAGCTGCTCCCTCATGCTCTCAGGTAACCGCCAACCTCTGCGGGGGCACCGCAGTTCAGCGTACCTTGAGGGCGAACTTTCCGTTGACATTTATCCCCATCCGCTTCGCGATCTCCGACCGGGTATGGTCCACGATTATGACGTAGCCCTGCCAGTCCCTGGAAGTGGGATTGCTGCAAAGGGGGCAGGTATCCCCCTCGCTGATAAAGCTGCAATGCTTGCACGCCTTCTGGAGCTTCATGTGGCGCCTCCGCTAGTCTTCTTCCTTTCTTCTTCGATCCATTCGATCTTGCCGAGACCGGGCTGCCTCATCGTGAGGCCGATCTTGGACTCTCGGGGGCTCCTCTCATTGAGGCTTAGGGCAACTATGCGGGCACGCACCTTGTCGCCGATCTTCAGATCGCGCTTGGTGTCCTTTCCAAGGAGCCTGCCGTTGTCAGCGTCGATATCGATGCGGTCATCCATTATCTGGCTGATGTGAAGGAGTCCGTCAAGCGGGCCGAACCTTACAAAAGCGCCGAACTTCAGCACCTCTACGACGGTCCCCTCAATAATCTCCTGCAGCTGCGGGCGGAAGACGAGACTATCGAACTTGACCTTTTGATAGATGGCGCCGTCACCATGGACGATGCGTCCCTGGCCTACCGGTTCGACGTGGGAAACCAACAGAGTTAGCGAGTCGGAGCCCTCGATCTTGCCCTCGAAGGACTCCCAGCTCAATTGATTAATAACGTCAGTGAGGTCCTCGCCCAAACGCTCCGGCGGAATGCGGACGACCTTCTCCTTCGTTGTCAATAGATACATAGCGTGGCCTCGAACGATGATTGTGGGATAAGTCAACTCATATATAAAGCTGAGGTTTCTCGATATATATCAAAAAGATGCTGGATGAAATGAAAAGGGAAAGAGTTTGGCATCCATCGCCTACATGACGATGAACAGCCCGGCGAAGACCAGGGTGATGGTGGAGAGAAGCTTCACCAGCACGTGAAGGGACGGACCGGCGGTGTCCTTGAACGGATCTCCGACGGTGTCCCCGACGACCGCGGCGGCGTGAGCAGGGCTCTTCTTCCCGCCGTGGTGCCCGGTCTCGATGTACTTCTTGGCGTTGTCCCATGCGCCGCCCCCGTTGTTGAGCACGGTGGCCATCAGGATACCGGCGATGGTCGCGACCATCAGGAACGCGCCGACCGACTGGGCCGCGATCTGGTTGACCGCGTCGGGGTATGCATAGCGCCAGATCAGACCGAGCGCTATGGGCACCAGGACCGGCAGCAGCGCCGGCAGGATCATGGCCTTGAGGGCGCCCTTGGTCGAGATGTCGACGCACTGCGCGTAATCGGGCTTGTCCGTTCCCGCCAGTATGCCCGGCTTCTCTCTGAACTGCCTTCTGACCTCGTTGATCATGTCATAGGCGGCCTTGCCCACCGCACGTATGGCCAGGGAGGAGAACAGGAAGACCAGCATGGCACCGATCAGAGCGGCGACGAACACCGGCGGCTGGGCGATGTCGACCTTGAAGACATCAAGGAGGGGCTGGTTAAGCTTTGTGGCTATCTCCTGGAAGTAAGCGGCGAACAGCAGATAGGCCGCCAGCGCCGCGGAGCCCATGGCGTAACCCTTTGTAAGCGCCTTGGTGGTGTTGCCGACAGCGTCAAGGCGGTCGGTCCGCTCGCGTATCTCCTCAGGCTGCTGGGACATCTCGCAGATGCCGCCCGCATTGTCGGTTATGGGCCCGAAGGTGTCCATCGCCAGAACGAACGCGGCGGCCGAAGATGAACATGGCGTTGTCATCAACAGCGCTCGCAGGCATGACGGTGTGCACGGCATCCTGTCCAAGGAAATAAGCGGCCAGCAGGGAGAGCGCTATGGCGATGATGGGCATCGCAGTGGTCTCCAGACCGATGGAGAAACCAGTGATTATGTTAGTGGCCGGGCCGGTCTCTGACGCCTTGGCTATCTCCCGCACGGGCCTGTACTCACCCGCGGTATAGTACTGGGTGATGTACACTATGGCTATCGACAGGACGATGCCGATGATGCCGCAGGCGAAGAACTGCCACGCGCCGAGCATCTCCTGGGAGATGAAGTAGAAGCCTATCGCACCGAGTATGGCCGACACATAGTATCCGCGGTTCAAGGCCTTCATCGGCTCCTCATCCTCGCTCTTCAGCTTGACCAGCATGATGCCGATGAGGGAGGCGAGCAGGCCGAAGGCACGGACGACGAGGGGGAAGAACACCCAGTCTATGTTGCCAGTGAGCCCGAAGATGGCGGCGCCCAGGATCATGGCGCCGATGTTCTCGGCCGCCGTTGACTCGAACAGGTCGGCGCCACGTCCAGCGCAGTCGCCGACATTGTCCCCGACCAGATCAGCGATGACCGCGGGGTTCCGGGGGTCGTCCTCGGGTATACCGGCCTCGACCTTGCCCACAAGGTCAGCGCCCACATCGGCGGCCTTCGTGTAGATACCGCCGCCCAGTTGGGCGAACAGGGCCGCGAAGGACGCGCCGAAGGCATAGCCCACTGCCAGGTTCAAGGTCTCCACGACGTGCCAGGACTCCAGGTTGTACCCGATCGGGGCAGAGGTCGGCTCAGCAACTATGTAGAACAGGTACACGAAGAAGATGCCCGCTACGCCCAGAAGGCTGAGGGCAACGACGGCGATGCCGGATACGGCGCCGCCGCGGAAAGAGATCTGGAGCGCTTCGTTCAGGGTCCTCCTCGCCGCGCTTGCGGTCCGTATGTTGCTCTTCACCGACACGTACATGCCGATGTAGCCGGACAGGGCGGAGAAGAAGGCTCCAAGAAGGAAGGCGATGCCGACCTCGTACCTTAGCCCGATAGCGATGATAATTCCTAATATCACGCTGATGATCGCGATCGTTTTATACTGGCGGGCCAAATAGGCCATGGCCCCTTCGCGAATGGCATCTCCGATGGCTTGCATGTCGGGGGTGCCCTGGTCCTTCCTGAATATCGTACGGGTCAGGAGGAGCGCGACTAAAAGGCCAATTACGCCAGCAACTGGTATCAGATATACCCAGGCGTCGATTTCAATAGCCATAATCAGAACCTCTTCAGGTTTTGGGGCTAAATTAGGATTCACCTATATATTGATTCTTGAAATGCGAACCAGGCCCGGTCCGATGCTGGCTATTCGTTATTGATCGAGCGATTATCACTTTTCGAAACGCGGTCCTGGCCCCGGAAGGCCGAATGGCTGGCCTAGCCCTGCTCCACTATTATGCGGTGCAGGATATCGATGGTGATGCTCAGCGCTCGGCCGGCGTCCTTCAGATGGTGGTAGACCTCACGCTTCTTCATCACCTCGATCGGCTCGCCTGCAGAGAAAAGGACAGCGAGCCCAGAGACATAGGTCCTCTCGATATCGCTTACCTTCCTTCTCATATCTCTTATCATGGCCTGTGCTCTGGCGGGGTCCTTGGGCAAGATCAGGACCGCATCCTTGACCATCTCCGTTCCACGCTGAAGGGCCGCCGTCATGGTCATGATCGGGCCGTCGGGCCTTACCCCGAACGCCCTCATCTCGAGAGCGGTGCTTAGGCAGAAGTTCAAGATGTTGTCGATCTGTCTGGAGAAGGAATAGATGTCCTGCCGGTCGAAGGGGGTGGAAAAGGCCTCGAGCAGCAGTCCCTCCATGTACCTTCGGGCATCGTCGGCCCGCTGCTCGATGTCCCTGACCTCGCTCGGCTCCATGGTGATGTCCCCGTGCATCAGCCATTCGTTGAGGGCATCCACCCCTGCCTCGGTCAGCGAGGCCTGGCTGTATAACATTCCGTGGAAATCATACTTCTTGGGAAATATGGAGTCCAGCAGCCCTCCTTTACCTTTTCTCCATTCTTCATCCATGCTAAGGCCCCTCAGACCGTTGAGAGATATGCGAGGATATTAAACAAGAGTGCCGAGAGGAGCGCTGACGCAGGTATCGTAAGCATCCAAGAGATGACGATATGCTTTCCGACGGCCCATTGGACCATCTTCACCCGCTCGCCGGCCCCCACCCCCATAACGCTTGAGGCGACCACCTGGGTCGAGGAGACCGGGGCCCCCGCGAGGGTCGAGAGCACTATGGAACTCGAAGAAGCGATCTGTGAACTGAGAGCATCGATGGGTTTGATGGGATATATCTTCCGCCCCAAGGTCCTCATTATCTTCCATCCCCCGCCTATAGTGCCTGCGGAGATCGCGATCGCAACCGCTCCCCGAACCCATATCGGGATCTGATGCATCGTGATGAGGCCTCCAGTGGCCAAGGCGATAGCGATTATTCCCATCTGTTTCTGGCCATCGTTGGCCCCGCGCGCAAAGGCCAGAACAGCGGTGGTGAGATACTGAGCGTGCCGTATGGTCCCGTTGACGGTCCGCTTTGAATTGCGGAGCGATATCATGCTGAACCTCTTTACCAGGAGGCCGCTGATAAAGCCGATGCCGACCGAAATGACCAAGAACATCAGGACCTTGGCGATGCCGGTCAATTCTCCGCCCATGAGCTCGGACAGCCCCCAATCCACGCTCCCTCTCCCTGCCCCGGCCATGCCGCTGCCGATCAGGCCGCCAACGAGCGCATGGGTAGATGATGATGGAAGACCGAACCACCAGGTTATTATGTTCCATCCGGCAGCAGCCAAGGTAGCGGTCAGAAGCACGTGGACCATGAGCTGGGCATCGCTTACGCTCACCAGCGTCTCGGTGGTGAAGGCGACCGCGCTCCCTCCAAGCATGGCCCCCAGAAAGCTGAACAGGGCCGAATACATCACCCCGGCCCGTGGGGTTATCGCATGGCAAGCTATCATCGTGGCGACGGTTGCGCTGGCATCCTGGAAGCCATTGGTGAAGGCAAAGAAAAGCGTCACCGCCACCACCGCGGCCACCAGGACGACCGTGTCGATCAATTGAGCACCGCCCGGGAGATGCCGCGGACCATATTTTACCTCTTTTGACCCACTTGCCCCCGCAAGGCCATGGCAAGATGGTCCTGGCAGGTTGAATGTGGCCGAATAGATATAACTACGGGCAGGCAGTTCCCAACACGACATGGCGAGCATCGGGGACCTCCTCGGCCTTATCAGCGTCTACGCCTACGTGTCGTTGGTGGTCCTCATCGCTTCGAGAGCGAGGATGAAATGGCCGGGGAAAGGTGTTTTCCGGAAGGCCGTCCACATCCTGGTCGGCAACATCGTCTTTATCTGGTGGGCTTTTGACTCAAGCCTCATCATGTCCTTCTTGGCGGCCGCGCCGTTCGCCCTGCTTCTGTTGTTGATATCGCCGATCTCCCCTGTCCGCGTGCTCGATGGCTCCTTATTGGAGGAGGCAAGCGCCGAGGGGCATAGCTACGGGCTGGTGTTCTACGCGGTCTCCTGGAGCGTGCTCGCATTGGTCCTTTTCAACGATAGGCTGGCAGCGAGCATTGCCATCGCAGCAATGGCCTATGGCGATGGGATCGGCGGGCTGGTCGGAAAGCGATATGGGAGAAGGAGATCGTGGAGGGAAAAAAGCTGGGCTGGAACCGGCGCCGTAGCGCTGGTCACGTTCCTGGCGACCCTGGTGGTTATCGCCTTCTACACCCAGCTCGGCAGCTTAAGACAGGGACTGAACGTTTTCCCGTACACTATCGCCCAGGCCTTCGGCCTTGCCGCGCTCTCCGGTGGTTTCGTGGCCTTCGTCGAGATGCTCTCCCCCGGCGCATATGATAATCTGATCGTGCCCCTCCTCACCGCCGGTCTCGTGGTGACGGTCCAGTTCATGCTCTCCGGAGGTCTCTGGTGAAGAGATGGATCGTTATTGATGGCCTCGACGGCTCTGGTAAGAGCACGGTCGCAGGTTGGATCAAGGATTATTACGAAGCCCGAGGGGAGAGCGTTCATGTGCAGGTCCATCCCTCGGACCGTTGGGCCGGACAATTGTCCCGGAGGGCCCTCCAAGGGAAGGGTGCCTTGATGTTCGCCCTCTCCACGGCCTTCTATATCATCGATGTTCTCAGCTCGGTGGCGGAGATGAGGAGAGAACCCTGCAAGTATGATGACCTGGTGTTCGTCCGCTACATAATGGGCACCGCCTATCTCCCGAAGCGGATCGCCCGGCAGGGGTACGAGATATTCTCCAAGGTGCTGCCCTTGCCAGAACGGCTGCTCCTCGTGGACATCGAGCCGGAGAACGCGCTTCACAGGATCGCCCTGAGGGAGGACAGACAGGAGATGTTCGAGAACCTGCCTTCTTTGGTCAAGTCACGGGAGAAGATGCTCATGCTTTCCAAGGGATGGGGCATATTGAACAATGACGGCGATGAGGCTGCCACCCGTCGCATGCTCAACGAGCAGCTGGAAGCGTGGGATAGGGCCTTTGGGACAGTGGGGGACGGGCAGGGCCCCGTTCTTGCGGCCGCGGAGGGAGGAGTGGCCTCGGACTGATGCCAATATATATCTAGGTCCAGAGGATTGCTTTTCACCCTCACGGAGCATATGGTTATGAAGGCCAGGAGACCGGTCAAGGACATCAAGTACGAGCGGGGAATGACTGTCGATTCTCTAATGGTCCAGCTTAGGCAGTCCGGCGGCTTTACCGGACGGAAGCTGTCAGAGGCCGTGGACATAATGGAAAAGATGGTTCGCAAGGAGGGCTGCACCACCTTCCTGTCGTTCCCGGCATGCATCATGGCCACCGGGACGAGGGGGGCCATCGTCGAGATGGTCAAACGCGGCCTGATCGATGCCATCATCACGACCTGTGGCACCTTGGACCATGATCTCGCGAGGACCTGGAAGAGCTATTATCATGGCGATTTCCACATGGACGACGTTAAGCTGCATCGTGAGGGTTTGAACCGTCTTGGCAACGTTCTGGTACCCAATACCAGCTACGGCATCGTGCTCGAGAGGAAGCTTCAGCCCATGTTCAAGGAGATCCTCAGGGACCGAGATTCGATCTCCACGCGCGAGATAGTGGACGAGGTTGGATCGCGGATCGATGATGAGCGCTCTCTTGTACATTGGTGCCACCGCAACAAGGTCCCGGTGTTCGTCCCGGGGATAACCGACGGGTCCTTCGGAAGCCAGTTGTGGATGTACTGGCAGGACCATCGCAAGTTCAAGTTGGACCTCTTCCAAGATGAGCAGGACCTCATGGACCTGGTCTTTGACGCCAAGGAGAGCGGGGCCCTCATGATAGGCGGAGGCATCTCCAAGCACCACACGATATGGTGGAACCAGTTCCGCGGCGGTCTGGACCGTGCTGTCTACCTGACCACCGCGGCGGAGTATGACGGTTCGCTATCAGGGGCCCAGGTCCGCGAGGCGGTCTCTTGGGGCAAGGTCAAGGAAAGGGCCGACCACGTTACGGTAGAGGGCGACGCCACGATCACCCTGCCGTTCATTGTGGCAAGCCTCCTAGAGAGGCTGGATGCCCGATGAAGCGGGTCACCGTAATCCGCGGGGACGGCATCGGGCCGGAGGTCATCGCCTCAGCGCTTGAGGCCGTAAGGGCGGTGGACGCGGACATAGAGATCATGGAGGCAGGGATGGGCCTTGCCTGCTTTCAAAGAACTGGCTCATATCTGCCTCAGGAGACCTTGGACCTCTTGGAGGAAAGCGACGCCGCCCTCTTCGGAGCGATCACCTCCCCGGTGGCCTACGATCCCTCATACCGTTCTCCGCTTCTGCACCTGAGGAAGGCGTTCGACCTCTTTGCCAACATACGTCCGGTGCGCCGATGGCATCGCACCGTTGGCCTGGTCGACCTTGACGTCGTCATCGTGCGGGAGAACACCGAAGGGATGTACACCGGGGTCGAGCGGGAGGTCGAGGACGGCGTGATCACCGAGCGGAAGATAACCCGCCGGGCCTGCCGGCGAATCGTGGATAAGGGCATCGAGATCTGCCTTGGCGAAGGACGCAGAAGCATAACCTGCGTTCACAAGAGCAATGTCCTGCGGAGGTCTGACGGGATGTTCCGGGAGATCTTCCGGGAGAGGGTCGCGGGCTCAGGGCTCGAAGCCAAGGAGCTATTGGTCGATGCCGCGGCAGCGGCCATGGTGCAGCAGCCCGAAAAGTTGGAGTGCTTGATCACCTTGAACCTTTATGGGGATATCCTATCGGACGAGGCCGCCGCGCTGACCGGCGGGCTGGGCTTCGCACCCTCGGTGAACATGGGCGACGGGTTCGCCCTGTTCGAGCCAACGCACGGCTCCGCGCCAGACATTGCGGGTCAGGACCGCGCGAACCCGGTGGCGGCGATCCTTTCCGCGGCGATGATGCTCGATTATCTGGGCATGCCGGCGCGGGCGGAGAGGATCGAGAGAACGGTCACTGAGGCCCTAGAGATCGGGGTGAGAACCTTCGATGCGGGCGGCCGGATGGGCACCAAGGAGTTCACGAAAGGCTTTCTCGAGGTCCTAGATACCGTATGACGCTCCCTAGGACGGGCAGTTCGCCGAACCACGTCCTCGTGCGATCCGCTTCCCATGCCAGCATATCGGAAAAGCTTGCGCTGGGAACGTTCTTGCGCATGCCTCTGATCTCGCTGCAGGCCAATGCGGCCAGCAGCATGCCTAGGAACAAGAACTCGATGCTGGACATCACCCCTAGGTAATTGATCTGGACATGGTCCATGGCTATATGGGCCGCCCAGGCCACGAACGGGATCCCATATCTGTAGTTGACGGAAAGAGGCATTATCAAAAGGGCGGCCTCCGGGCTGTGGAACATGCTCTTCCACTGGATGTTCGAGGCCATCGCGGCCTTGTAGTCGAGAGAATTGCTCAGTCCCTCTCTGGCCAGGAACTCCACAAACCCAAATGTATGGTCAAGGTCGATGAGGACCCCAAAGAGCAAAACGGCGAAAGCATTGCTGCGGTCCAATCGGAAAACCGAGATCAGCAGAAGTGCGAAGACCAAATGGGTCAGAGCTAGCATCTTTACCCTCTCGACCTATTTTGCCCATATCAACATCACACCGGATAATCCTTAGCTGATGACCGCCGTTTTGGTGCTTGGCCATGTCCCCTAACTTAAATACAGGTGGCTGGTCTATTTATCTGGGTTGAATGGGCAGCAACAGGATCGTACTGATGTCCAATAGAGAGCCTTATGTCCATGAGCGAAGCAAACGGGGCATAAAGTGCCGAGTTCCTGCCGGAGGCCTGGTCGCAGCCCTTGATCCCGTCATGCGGATGACGGGCGGCACCTGGATCGCCTGGGGAAGCGGCAGTGCGGATATGGAGACCTCCGGTCCCGAGGGTAGGATCCAAGTGCCGGTCGAGGACCCCAGATATACACTTAGAAGGATCTGGTTGACCACCAAGGAGGTTGCCGACTACTACTACGGTTTCAGCAATCGGGTCATCTGGCCGGTGTGCCATATGTTTCAGGAGAACGCCTTGTTCGAAAAGGAATATTGGGAGACCTACAAGAAGGTCAACGCCAAGTTCGCCGCCGCGGCGGTCGAAGAGCTGGAGCACGATGGTCGGCTTTGGATCCAGGACATTCACTACTGCCTGGTGCCACGCCTGGTCCGCGAGGAGCGCCCAGAGGTGAGCATAGCTCTCTTCTGGCATGTGCCCTTCCCGGCAGTGGAGACGTTTGCATGCATCCCTTGGCGGAAGGAACTTATCATGGGGCTCCTGGGCTGTGACCTCATTGGCTTTCATTCGTCAGCATATGTCAACAATTTTTTGTCCACCGTCAAGAGGGAGCTCCCGGAAGCGGTCGTGACCTCATCCGCGGTCGAGCTCAATGGACGGGTGACGCGAGCCAAGTCCTTTCCCCTGGGCATCGACTATGAGGCCTATTCGTCCCGGGGCCGGGACGAGAGATTGCGTAAAAGGGCGGCAAGGATGCGGAAGAGGATGGACATCCCGCATGTGATCTTCGCCGTTGACAGGTTGGACTATACGAAGGGGATCCTCAACCGCTTCCTTGCATTCGAGCGCTTCCTGGAAAGCAATCCGAAGTTCGTCGGCAAGGTCTCCTTCATCCAAGTGGCATCGCCTACAAGGGAGGTCATCAGCGAGTACCGTGAGATGAAAAGGCAGGTCGAGGAGACCGTGGGCAGGGTCAACGGCAGGTTCCAGCAGCCCAATTGGACGCCGATAATATACATGAACCGCTTTGTTCCCCAGGAGGAGCTGATGGCATATTACATCATGGCCGATGTTGCGATGATCACTCCGGTCATCGACGGGATGAACCTGGTGGCCAAGGAGTACATCACCCTCAACGATCAGGGTGTGCTCATCCTCAGCGAGTTCGCCGGCGCGAGCGAGGAGATGAACGCCGCCCTTATAGTGAACCCGTATGATGTCGAGATGAGCGCCAGAGCTATACTTAAAGCACTGACCATGACCACGGAGGAACGGGAAAGGAACGTGCACGCCCTCCGCAAGGTGGTGAAGGAGCACGACCTCTATTGGTGGCTGGATACCTTTCTGTCGGAGTGGGGGATCGAGCTCAGTTCCCGAGACTGGAACAAAGGCCCGCCCTCCGGCCCTTCATGCCCATTGCCCCAAAGGGCGCTGGTCGGCCCGCCACCCTCTTAGAACGGCGAGCTGAGTGCGAAAGCTTCAAACGCCGAAGCGAAGCTCGGGGGACCGATTACCATGTCGGATCCCAACGCTCGGACCTCCTATTGCGGCCTCTACTGCGGCGATTGCATTCCCCATGACAAGCGGGTGTTCCTGGCGGTCGAAGAGCTGAAGAAGGCGCTTGACGAGGTACAGTTCGATCAATATGCATACCTCCGTTCCCAGGCCTACGGCAAGCTGCTTGACTACCCCATATTCATAAGGGTGTTGGACGAGATAGAGGCCATTGAATGCAAGGGTCCTTGCGCCACCGGAGGCGGCAAGAAGGTGTGCATAGTCCGAGACTGCGTGAAGCAGAAGGGCTTCCGAGGCTGCTGGGAATGCGAGAGCAGCGCGACCTGCATGAAGCTCGCGGCCCTGAAAAGATTCCATGGCAAGACCATCGAGCATAACCACCAGATGATCCGCGAGCATGGTATAGAGAAATGGGCCGACAAGAGGGCCAAGCACTATCCTTGGCGATGAGCCTTCGCTCTATCAAGGAACGGATGGTCACTTTTTCGAACGAATGAGGGACACGTTCTTGCTCTTTGTAAGGACTTGGAACTTGGACAGGCCCTTCGACAGTACAAGAAGGTCCACGTTCTCGATCCTTTTCACCTTTTGACTGAAGGTGGGCCAATCGACCGTTCCGTCGAACTCAAGCATGTCTATGTTTTCAAGTGTCACCGGTCCCTCCAGGGACTCAAGGTCCGAACGAGAGACGGTCAGCGCGTCGATGTCCCCTATGCGGTAGCTTGGGCCAGTGTCCGCCGCGATGAACGAGCTCATGGCCTGGGTGGTCAGCTCCCCGATGGAGACCCCACGCCGCTTGGCCTCAGCCGCGAACCTTGAGTACGTCTCGTCATCGATCCCTCTAATGGTCACATCGGTCATTGGCGGTCATCCCGTTAGCTGATGCCGGGTTAAGGGATGCGGCGATAATAAAGCTACCAGCGAGCATTAGGAGCAGGGGGAGCACCGAGATCCAAGGCACGTCGAACTTCAGGATCGCCATCAACCACAGGCCTCCCGCGGCCGCCACCGAGGCGCCGATGACCGATCGGGTCCAGTCTATGCGTTCCCTTGCGCCGAGACCTACTTGTTCCGAGGTCAGCCAGCCGGCGCCCTCCCATGTTGAGAAAGGAGGCCGGTCTCTCTCGACAGACCTTGATCGCTGCCTCTCCCCCTCATAGACATTGCATCTTAGGTCGGCTAAAGACCAGCTCTCGATCAAGCTTGGTTGCGTAGCCATCGAAGGCACATATATCACCATAATCACCATATGATGATTATGTATATTTTATTTTTGTTGATGGAGCCTGCTCCCATAACCTGAGACTTAGAGCTTCCGTACCCCTCACTGACAAGAACAAGGTCATTAAGCGCGATCCTGAGATCGCCGTTAAAACCAAAAGGATCGGCCGGCAAATGCCGCCGATCGGAAAGGTCACTTCTTCCTAGGCTTCTTCCGCGGGATCGCCCGCTTCCGCATTAGATCGCCGTGAACATCTTCCATGTGTTCATCCAGCTCATACAAGGTCTCGAACTTGGCTCCGCACTTATCGCACTCCGTATTGATCCTGTTTGTGTTCATGTCTCCATCTCGGTCTTCGCAAAGGCCGGCGTCCGATCGACCGTTACGAACGTCACGATCTGTCCGGCCACTGAATCCTTATTGTGGTCATGCTATTTATCAACGCGATTGCTCGTCCTGGTCCGAATAGCGGCAGATGGGCCGGTGAAAGGTCCTTCTGGATCGGCGGTCCGAGAAGAATGGAAGGAGCCAGGCATTCTGCCCCCACCGTTGGCCGC
>JAKIXL010000230.1 GCA_022709105.1 Thermoplasmatota archaeon
TCATCGAGGTCATGATCAGGATGTTCAAGCGCAAGAGGTGAGAAGATGGTAGAACTAAGCATGGAGCAGGTCGCCGCAATCTATTTCGCGGCCGGCATTGTGTGCAGCGTGCTGATCGTCAAGGCGACGAAGAGCTATACCTGGCTCAAGGGCAAGGTGGCCAAGGCGCACAGGAAGCTCGACGCCATGGAGGGCGAGGTCCCCGAGTCCCTCAACGCCCAATACAAGGCCGTCAAGGAGGCGGTGGCCGCGGCCGACGCGGCGATGGAGGACGACAAGATCGACGCCTTCGAGGCCGAACTGATCGTGAACAAGGCGGTGGCGGCGGTCAAGTCCCTGGCCAAGCTGGTGAAGGCGTAAGATGGCCGAGGACGCCGAGCTGCCGGTCGGGGACGGCGTGACCCGGTTCTCCTTTTGCCCTTCCCATATAGCTCTGGAGGATGGGGTCGCCGACCTCAAGGGGGACGTCAAGGCCCTCGATCAGCGGCTCGGCGCCCTGGTCACCGAAGTGACGAAGACGCAGGCTCAGATGGGCTCTCTCATCGACGAGATGAAGAAGGACCGCGAGGACCGGATGAAGGACCGCGAGCTCATGGCCCAGAACATGGAGTTCCTCCAGGGCCTGGTGACCTGCAACAACAAGGCCAGCATGGACGAGCGCGAGGAGCTCATCAAGTTCGGCGGGAAGGTGGTCATGATCCTGCTGGCGGCCGTGGTCGGGCTCAAGGTCGTGACCTCGGCCATGGGGATCCCGTTCCCATAGTATGAAGCTTGGAATGGTCTCCTACATCAGCGTGATCGGCACGAGGCATAGGAACCTGCCCCTCCGTTAAATGATAGTGCCGCTCTCTCCTGTCAGTTGCACCTATTCCGTTTCTGACCCATCGCTTTCAGACTCAATATCTAGCGTTGTTTGAGCCTCAACACGCCCACTCATCCTCTTCTTCTTCACCTTATAGGGAGAGATTTTATCGACCTTTTCCTGAAGCTTCTCCAAAAATTTGTCTTCAGAGGGGACCTTGAATGTCTGAACCGCTTGGGCGAGCTCAGCTATCGATGCTGACTCGATCCTCGTGGGAATGAAATCGTAGTGGTCCTTATCCAACTTGAGATCGAAAACTGCAAACCGAGTGCTATCAAGTGGGGCGAAGGCCATGTTCTTAAGGCCATACCTATCGACCAGGTTCTGGTATATCGGCTCCTGGATAACCCAATAGATGTTTCTCCCCCATTCCTCCATGTACCGGCCTTTGATCATGATCTGTATCAGGGTCCGTTTCCAGACGTTCGCCCAGTTGATGCCGTACGAATAATTGACAGTCGAGATGTCCTTACCAGCAACAAAATCCTTGAAGGCTGTGACAAGCTTGCCCGTATTGCTAGTGTCGGCGGATTGGAACTCGACCACCGCGTAATCGATGATCTCGGCGCTCATAGGTTTGTGTTGCACTAGCACATAATCCAGCTTGCCCATGCCGTCCGGAAGGCCTACCTCGCTGAGCACAATGATGTCATTAGTGGTGCGGAAATAGTGTTTCGATATTTCCTTGAAAACAGTATCGTCCTGAAGGAACCTTTGAGGGCAGAGGGCAATGGCCTTTCCTCCGTACATCACGGAGCAGACGCCTAGCGGCACCTTCACGCCCTGGCTCTTTTTCTTGCACTCCTCTTTGATGAACGGGCACAGGCAATCCTTCGCTCTGTTGCCGGTGAGGCTAGACCCATTCTTGGTCAGCTTACCGAAGATCTCCTCTGGATAGTTTGCCACCATTATCTACCCCAATCTTCAACTTCCATTGGGCTAATACTTCATCACTATTATAATCTGAGTTCAATAACCATCCCAACGTGAATCCGCAGTCCCGGCAGAATGAGTAACTAGATGAGCGGTCGATGGACTGGGGCTCCTCCCACACCTTGCCAGCCTCACCAGACCGCTTTGGCCTCAGCACGAGGACCGAATCATGGGAGAGCGCCTTGAGGCCCTTGATGTGCACCGATATCGGATTCTCGGCGAAGACCACGTAGTGGTTCACAAGGCTGAACTTGGCGCCTTTCAGCGAGTTGGTCAGGCTCGCCCACGCCTCCGGCCTCCAGTGGTGGTAAGTGAATATGAGCCGGCCAGTCTCGGGTTTCAGCGCGCCGTGGCATGTCTGCCATATCCGGGTCATCGCCTCTTCGTACCAGTCCTTATTCGCGTTGCCGTTCGACGCCACCGCGGCCTTGGAGACGTCGTAGTTCCAGTTCGCGTACTCCGGGAACAACACCTCGAGCCATACTCGGAAGAAGTTCGACAGGTCACCGTACTGGACGCTGTCATAGTATGGCGGATCGGTGACGACGAAATCGACCAGGCCCGGAGGGATGTTCACGCTCCCAGCGTCTGCATGGAGCAACATGAAGCGCCTCGCCCCCGAGGTTAGATCCTTCCAGTCGGACACCTCGACCCCCTGATCGACCTCCCCGGCTATCGAAACCTTCTTCCTCTTTCCCCCC
>JAKIXL010000231.1 GCA_022709105.1 Thermoplasmatota archaeon
GCCAACCCCCTGGCGGTCGTTCCCCTGGGGACCAAGAAGGCGTCGGGAAGCACCCTTCCATCATGGTCGGTGAGCTTCGTCTCATCCTCCACTGGGTAAACGATGATCAGGTCCAGGAGCTCGTACGCAGCCTTTTCCAGGCACCTCTGCACTCCAGTGCCTTGGAGCCGCTGCAGGGACCCCGCGATCTTAGACAGCGCCCTGGCCTGATTGGGGTTAAGCTTTGACGGCTCGAGTATGCTGAACCTATCATCCCCCGGATGATAGTCCACGAGGTTCGCCTTCGCTGCTCTCTTCAGCGCCAGCTCGCCCTCGGCCATGGTGAGCACGGCTATGCCGCCAGCGGCCTCCGTAAGACGCTCAAGCACGGCGTCGTCGGCCAGGTCGGCCTTGTTGAGAGCTATTACCATGGGCTTGGAGCACTTGCGGACGGCATCCGAGAGCCGCAGCAGCTCCTCCGGACCCCAGGCCATGGCGTTCTCCGGAAGCCCCGAATCGCGGATCGCGGCAAGCACCTGGGCCTCGCTGACCCCGAGCCCGGTGAGCCGGTCGTGAACGATCGGCACCATGGACTGGCCAGTCATGTGCGCCTGGCGGGCGGCCTTCTCCCAGCCTTTCTCCAGTATCCCTCTTATCCAGAAGGAGATCTCCCTCTCCAGGAAGAGGATGTCCTCGACTGGGTCGTGAGAGCCCTGAGGCACCGGGTTCCCCTCCAGGTCCGTGGAGCCTGAGGCATCTACTACGTGGATGAGGGCGCTGGCCTGTCTGAGGTCGTCCAAGAACTGGTTGCCAAGACCCCTGCCCTGCCAGGCGTCAGGCACCAGGCCGGCAACGTCCAGAAGCTCCACGGGTATCATCCTCGTTCCACCATCGCATCCCGCGTTCCGGGGAACGCACTTGGTGTTGAAGTCAAGGTGAGGGCAGCGCCCCCTGACGAACGCCACTCCTCTATTTGCCTTTATGGTGGTGAACGGATAGTTAGCGATCTCCACGTTTGCCAAGGTGGCTCCGCAGAAGAACGTGGACTTGCCCACGTTCGGTTTGCCGACGATGCCTATCTGCATATCAGACCGTTCAAAGGAATGGGCCGGGCCATAGATAACGCTTACATCCAGGGGGCAGGGCTGAAGCTATTTGAAGCAGAATGGCCTTCCCAAGGTGCCGTGCCGGCCGGCTCGGCCCAAGGATGTGCCGCTCGATGACCATTACTGAGAAGCCAATGATCATGAAAGGGTTCGAGGACGAACCAGGGGCAAAGCTCTGCAATATCGGGCCGATGGTCCAGATGGCCAGGGACGCGCAGGAGGAGTGGGCCTCCTGGCCTTTGGAAAAAAGGAAGGTCGTGCTCATCAGGTCGCGAGACCTGCTCCTCGAGCGCTGGGAG
The DNA here is from genome assembly GCA_022709105.1 of Thermoplasmatota archaeon. Classification (GTDB taxonomy): domain Archaea; phylum Thermoplasmatota; class Thermoplasmata; order Methanomassiliicoccales; family Methanomassiliicoccaceae; genus UBA6. The sequence continues at coordinate 1,385 of JAKIXL010000231.1, forward strand.
AGCTTTGCCGACCTGATATCCAAGGAGACCGGTAAACTATCCCTGGAGGCGGTGGGGACCGACGTCCTCACCTCTCTGGTCGCGGCCGACCACTCCATACGCTCATTGAGGAAGCTTTTCGCCCCTCGCCGGGTGAGGTTCGAGAGCATGGGGCCCATGATGTGGTACATGGGCCGCCTCTCCTACATCCAGAACCGGCCGCTGGGCGTCATCGGCGTCATCTCACCTTGGAACTATCCTTTGGCCATCCCATACTCGCAGACGGTCATGGCCCTGGCCGCCGGGAACGCGGTCATCATCAAGCCGTCGCCGGAGACGCCGTTGACGGCGATGGCCATGCAGAGGTTGTTCGATGAAAGCGGCCTGCCCGGACGCTTAGTGCAGACGTTCCTTGGAGGCGATGACCATGGCCGGGAACTGGTCACATCTGGGGTGGACCGCATCGTGTTCACCGGGTCCTCCGAGGCCGGCAAGCAGGTCATGGCCCTGGCCTCCCAGAGGCTTACACCGGTCACCCTGGAACTGGGAGGAAAGGACCCCTGCATCATTCTCGAGGACGCGGACCTTGAAAGGGCCGCCGACGGCGTGGCCTGGGGAGCATTCGTCAACGCTGGGCAGACCTGCACGTGCGTGAAAAGGGTGTATGTGCACGAGATGGTCCGTGACCGATTCCTGGAGCTTTTAAAAAACCGTGTTTCCGCCCTAAGGCTGGGAGTGGGGGATGATGCGGACGTCGGACCTCTGTTCAACGAGGCCGCGCTGCGGAGCGCGGAGGAGATGGTAAGCGTGGCGGTCATGGACGGAGGCACGGTCCTGGTCGGAGGGAGGAGGCCTGAGGGGGTCCAAGGCACGTTCTATGAGCCGACGGTGGTCGTGGACGTGCCTCAATCCTCCAGGGCAGTGCAGGAAGAGGTGTTTGGACCGATCCTCACGGTGAACAGGTTCACCTCCGACGAAGAGGCATCGGCCTGGCGAACTGCTCTCCCTACGCCCTCTCCGGCTCGGTGTGGTCCCGGGACATCAAGCGGGCCCGCAGCATAGCGGAACGGCTGAGAGGGGGGACGGTGGTGGTGAACAACGTCTCCTACACCTATGGCC
>JAKIXL010000232.1 GCA_022709105.1 Thermoplasmatota archaeon
GGTGCCCGGCGATCAGCCGGCTGAGGCAGGAGCGGCGATGTTCACCTATCTGGTCATCGACATACTGATGCTGTTCATGGCCACGTTCATGGTCTCCGCCGGCATGTTCTTCTACATCTATGGAGGGACATGGAGGTCCAAGGAACCCAGGCATAGGAGGCACTGACCCGGAACGCCCGGTCATCAAGGTCTCGGTTTTGGAAGGGACGGTCGATTGGGACGAAAGGACCGTCCGTCGAGGACCGAGCCATGCATGCTGGCTCTCAGCGAAAAGGATATAGACCAGAACGATATATGGACAAATCCCGCTTGTGACGGGCTCATGGTCTAGTGGCTATGACGTCTCCCTGACACGGAGGAGATCGCCGGTTCGAATCCGGCTGAGCCCACTTCCCTCATCCACCTTCTCTCAGTTCGTGTTCAGCGCCTGGACAGGCGCTCATGCTGCGGGTTGGCCGAACATTCGTGGCCGTCCAGTCCTTGCACCGGCGGTCTTATCTTTCGACCATTGCTCCGATGGGCTCTAACCGAACGATATTATGCGGATGCCTGAGAGGCCGCCCATCCCCCCTTTATGCTCGGCCCCCTGGCCCATCCCATGGTCGATTGTGCAGAGGATCGCTCATTTCAGGTCATCCGTTCGGTTGAACCCGACCTCGACGTGCGTGCCGTCGCAAAATGGCATGCGCTTGGACCGGCCGCATCGGCAAAGCGCGGCGCTGTTCGCGGTAAGGTACGGCTCGCCGTCCGCGCCCTCGATGACTATGCCGCCCTTGACCCATAGCGGCCCGCTTATCTTGCGGCTAGGGTCCTCGGTCACGCTGATCGACCTCTCAATCTCCCGCTCGATCGGAGCGCCCTCGATCTTATCGTAGATCACCAACCTCCCGGCCGGACACTGTCCCGCGATCTCGATGGCGAGGTCCCTCTTCTCCTTGTTCCCGGAGTCAGCTATCAGCCGTCCGATCCCGCCCTCCCTCTGGCAGAACTGGGCTCGAGCGCAGGGGGCAGCATTGGGGTCCATGTCCACTCCAGGACCTTTGATCAGCCGAGGCTTCTCGCGGCGGGTTCGACGCACTGCCGTTTCCGTCCCGTCGAACTTCGTGGCCGCATGCGAGCCGTCGCAGTACGGTGAACTCTTGGTCTGCCCGCATCGGCAGAGCGCGTAGCGCTCCTTGAGCGGATACTCGGCCACCTTTCTCCACTTTGTCGGCGGCCGGTCGCCCTCCCGGACCGCGGCCTCCCTGATCAGGGGGACATTGCCGATCACCATGTATGGTCCGTCCTTGACCACCCTTATCCTGGCGTCCTTGTTGGATGACATGCTGTCGTTCCCCTGACCGCAGATGCTTAGAACGGTGATATCTCTTTCCCATGCGTGGAAAAAAAGGGCGAAGAAATGGTTTGCCAAGAGGTTTGGCGTGAGGGCGAGGGCTGACCCATGCTCACCTGATCCTCCGGGAGACCCAGAAGTACATCCCGGCAAGGGCTGCGGTGGCCGCCATCGATATCATGGCCAGCGAGCTTTCTCCGTCCGGTCCACCAAGCACGTAGGTGGACTCGGAGAACGACGACGCTGAGCTCATGGACACCGGCTTTGCCAGCGAGGATGGTATGCCATGCGGGGGCGCTCTGAGCCAGCCGAAGAAGTTCTTCATCCAGCTAGAGCGCCAGGAGGTCACCGTCCGAGGCTTGGGGTCGCTGGCGGCGGTGCTGCCTCCGCCTGAGGGGCTCTCAGGAACAGGCTTTGCGTCGGGAGCATCGTTCTTGGCCTCGTCCTCGGCCGACGGAACGGTCTGGTCCGACGGTGGTGTGGTCGCATTGGTCGTTTCCTCGGTACCGTTATCGCTCAAAGCCGGCTCGCCATCATTCCCAGGCGCAGGGGTCGTGTTGCCCGCCTCCGGCGATGTTGGCTTAACTGGAGGCGCGGGGGGCGCAGGAGGCGCGGGGGGCGCGGGAGCCTCAGTGACGGTCAGAGCGAACTCTTGAGATATCGCCCTTCCATCGGCGGCCTTCGCGGTCACCTTAACATAGTAAGTGCCGGCCTGTGACGGAGTGCCGGAGATAATGCCGCCGTTCACCGATAGGAATTTGGCATTCGTGGTCAGTGAAAGGGTCGTTGAGATCGAGGTTGTAACACTGTAGGCGTACCGTGATCCGGCCTGAACGCTCGTCGGCGGAACGGAGGTGAACTTCAGCTCCGGCAGAGGGGCGCTGGTAACTGGATCGGGGAGGAGCCCTCCAGTGTATGGATATTTGGGGGTGCCGGTCAGGACCATCGTGCCTATCATCTGCCCTCCGGCGTTCCAGATGCTCTGCTCACCAAAGGTGTAGCGGGTGAGGGGGTATACACCGTTGTAGCCAAGCTCTCCCCAGTACAGGGGCTTGCCCGCTGCCCGGGCCCAAGCCTCCGGATCGCTGAACAAGTAAGCGTTGCTCGATCCCGTGGCCGAAGCGTAGTAATGGCGGTGCAGG
>JAKIXL010000233.1 GCA_022709105.1 Thermoplasmatota archaeon
GGGACTGCACCTGGCATGCGCTCAGGAGTGAGATGGCATGAACAGGATGCGGAGCATGAAGGATGTCCACCGGGAGGACATGCTGATACATGGGCATGGGGCCTGCCCGGGATGCGGGTATGCCGCGACCGCCAAGAACATAGCCAAGATGCTCGGCCCGAACACCGTGGTGTATGTGCCCGCGTCCTGTCTGGTGGTCTTCGGGGCGATCTATCCATACTCCTCGTGGAAGATACCGTACCTGTACACGGCCTTCGAGAACACCGCGCGGTCACCTCGGGCATCAAGGCCGCGCTGCGGCGCAGGCACATCGACGCCACGGTGGTGGGCATGGCGGGGGACGGAGGAACATTCGACATCGGTCTGCAGGCGCTCTCGGGAGCGGCGGAGCGGAACGAGGACATAATCTACGTATGCTTGGACAACGAGGCGTACATGAACACCGGGATCCAAAGGAGCAGCGCCACGCCCTTCGGGGCGTGGACCACCACGACTCCGGTGGGCCTTGAGGTCAAGGGCAACCGTCGCTTCAAAAAGGACATCGCCCGCATCGTGGCCGACCACGACGTGCCATATGTTGCAACTCTATCGGTCGCTCACTTCACCGACTTCGTGCGCAAGGTGCAGAAGGCGAAGGAGACCCGGGGCTTCCGCTTCCTTCATTGCCTAACGCCCTGCATCCCGGGATGGAGGATAGAACCGTCCATAGGGGTCAGCATAAACCGGCTGGCGGTCGATACCGGCATGTGGACGCTGTATGAGGTGGAGAACGGCGTCCCCAAGGTCACCTACAGGCCGAAGACCATGGTCCCGGTGACAGAGTACCTGAAGCTCCAAGGGCGTTTCAGGCACATAAGCGAGGCCGACGCGCGCGAGCTCCAGGCATGGCTGTGCGAGAAATGGAGGGTGCACTACGGAGAGGATGCTCCGGTCCCGCCCTGCGTCCTGCCGCCCCAGGAAGATGTCCTGGGGCACGACGGCGACACGCTGTACGGCATATGAGACGCGGAGGGCAAGTTCTAATACCCTCGCAGCCGGTCCAGGCCCATCATGCCCTTCGCGCTCGGCATGCCCGCGCTCATCGAGATGCCCGACCTGCCCGACCTGGTTGACCTGTGCCAGGAGCTGGAGCTATCGTTCATCGAGCTGAACATGAACATGCCGGAGAACTGCCCGGAATGGCTCGATCCCACGGACCTCAGGGACGTGACCTCGAGCACAGGCATCGAGTTCACTCTCCACTCGCCGGACGAGCTGGACCTAGGCTCGCTGCACCCCACGGTGCGGGCGGGGCACCTGGACCGCATGCGAGAGGCGCTGGGATGGTGCGCCCAGGCCGGAGTGCGCGCGATGAACGTGCACATCAGCCCGGGGATCTATTTCACGCTGCCCGACCGCAGGGTATGGATATACGAGCGGTACGTGGACGAGTTCACCTCCAATCTGTGGGCGGCATACCGAGACATCCTTCCCCTGGCCGCCGCGTCCGGCGTGGACATCTGCACCGAGAACGTGAACAACTTCGACCTGCCGTTCATCGCCCAGGCCATCGAGGAGCTGTGCTTCCTCGAGCACTTTCATTTGACTTGGGACGTTGGGCACGATGCACGGAGCGGGTTCAGGGAGCGCGAGGTGATGATGCGCCACGAGGACCGTGTGCGCCACATGCACCTCCACGATTACAACGGCAGGAGCGACCACCAAGTGCCGGGGACCGGACTGATCGATATCCCGGCCATGCTGGACTTCGCCCGCAGGAAGGACATCCGCGTGCTCGTGGAAGTGAAGGACGAGCGCTCGCTTCGCAAGTCAGTAAGAGCGGTGCGGAGCTTGCTGTGATCGGGGGGGGGGCCAGCATCGGCCGGGGATGCCGTCGAGGAACGGGGCGGACGCGCTCGCAAGTGATATATATGGCCACCTCTTTGGTCCCCTTCGCATTCACGTTTAACCGATGAATGATGAGGATGTGGAACATCCGAATGAGGTGAAACAATGGCAAAAGCAATGTTCGTTCGTTTCGAGATGCCAAAGGAGCTATCGGACAAGGCCTACGAGATCGTCGAGGCCGCCCGTGACACCGGAAAGATCCGCAAAGGGACCAATGAGGTCACCAAGCTGGTCGAGCGGGGAGACGCGGTCATGGTCGTCATGGCCGAGGACGTTCAGCCGCCTGAGATACTCGCCCACATGCCCTTCCTTTGCGAGGAGCGCAACGTGGTTTACGCCTATGTGCCGTCCAAGGCCGAGCTGGGACACGCAGTGGGCATGGAGAAGCCGACCGCTTCGGTCGCCATCCTGGACGCTGGAAAGGCAAAGCCCCTGCTGGACGGGTTCGCCGAGCAGGTCAAGAAGCTGAAGCAGTGAGCGCGGAGGGAATGACATGGCTGACGACGAGAGCAGCATACCTTCAGAGGTGGTGGAGATCATCGGTCGCACTGGCATGACCGGAGAGGCCACCCAGGTCAAGGTGCGTGT
>JAKIXL010000234.1 GCA_022709105.1 Thermoplasmatota archaeon
ACAAGATCAACGTCCCGGACACCGTGGGAACGATATCCCCGCCGGCCATGGAGTATCTGGTGAAGGAGCTCATGACCGTGACGAAGGTGCCGATATCCATCCACTGCCATGACGATTTCGGCCTCGCGGTGGCGAACTCCATCGCCGCGGTGCGGCAGGGCGCGCAGCAGGTTCACGTCACCGTCAACGGACTGGGAGAGAGGGCGGGGAACGCCGCGCTGGAGGAGGCGGTCCTCTCTCTCATGGCCTTCTTCGACATCGAGACCTCGGTGGACACCCGCAAGATCGGACCGACCTCCAAGCTGGTCAGTCGGATCACCGGATACCCGATACCGCCGAACAAGGCCATCATAGGCAACAACGCCTTCGCTCACGAGTCGGGCATCCACGTCCACGGGGTGCTCGGAGACCCCTCAACCTACGAGGCCTTCGGTCCAGAGCTGGTGGGGGTGCAGAGAAACATCGTCATCGGCAAGCATACCGGGGCGCACTCGGTAAAGGAGAAGCTCGGCGAGTACGGGATCGACCTCTCGGACGAGCAGGTCGCCCAGATAGTCGAAAAGGTCAAGAAGCTGGCCGACAGCGGCAAGGACGTGGACGACGCGGAGCTGGTGGCGCTCGCCTCGCACATCGTCGGCCAGCAGGAGGCGAGGAACGTCCGCCTAAAGGAGTTCGCGGTGTTCACCGGCATCAACACCACGCCTACCGCGGTCGTCTCCATCGAGGTGAACGGGGAGAAGAAGACCGGGACCTCGACCGGCATCGGGCCGGTGGATGCGGCCATCAACGCCATCAAGTCGGTCATGGGTAGTGACATATCCCTGGAGGAGTATCGCCTCAGCGCCATCACCGGCGGGAGCGATTCCCTGTGCGAGGTCTCCGTCAGGGTGGCCAGGAGCGGCGGCAGGAAGATGATGTCGATCGGAAAGGCGCTCGGAAGCGATATCGTGCAGACGAGCGTGGACGCCACCATGGAGGCGCTGGACCGCCTTTACTGCCGCAAGAAGGAGCAATGACGATGACAGGTGAGAAGACCATCTCAGAGAAGATAATGTCCGCCCACTCCGGGACGGACGCCCGCGCCGGGCAGATCGTCGAGGCGGAGATCGATTACGTCATGGCCAACGACGTCACCGCGCCGCTGGCCTTCCAGGAGTTCGAGGCCCTGGGCTGCCCTCCGGTCAAGGACAAGATCGTGCTGATCCCCGACCACTTCGTGCCGAACAAGGATGTGGCCTCGGCCGAGCAGGCCGCCGAGATGCGGCAGTTCGTGAAGAGATACTCTCTCCCGCACTACTTCGAGGTCGGCCGCGGAGGGGTATGCCACCAGGTCATGGTCGACGAGGGCTTCGCCGCACCCGGCCGCCTTATCGTGGGCGCGGACTCGCATACCTGCACTTACGGGGGGATCAACGCGTTCTCCACCGGCATAGGGAGCACCGAAGCGGCGGCGTGCTTCGCCGAGGGGCGCCTGTGGTTCAAGGTGCCGGAGGCGATCAACGTCAAGCTGAGAGGTAAGTTCGAGCGGATGGTCTCCGGGAAGGACCTCATCATCAAGATCATCACCGACATCGGCGTGGACGGAGCGAACTACAAGGCGTTCGAGTTCTCCGGCCCCGGGGTCGCTTCAGTACCGGTCTCCAACCGGCTTACCGTCAGCAACATGGCCATCGAGGCCGGCGGCAAGGCGGGCATATTCCCGTGCGACCTCCTGACGGAGGAGTTCCTCAGAGGGCGGGTGCGCGGGCCGTACACACCGGTCTCGGCCGACCCCAACGCCTCCTACTGGAAGGAATTGGAGTACGACCTCGGGAGCATCGACTACATGGTGGCGCTCCCCCACCTGCCGAGCAACGGCAAGGCCGCCAGCGAGGTCGACGTGACCATCGACCAGGCGTTCCTGGGCTCCTGCACCAACGGCCGCATCGAGGATCTCCGCGCCGCCGCAAAGGTGCTTCGCGGCCGCAAGGTGCATAAGGACGTGCGCATGATCGTGGTGCCGGCATCCACCCAGGTCTACGAGCAGGCGATGAGCGAGGGCCTGCTGGCCGAGTTTGTCAAGGCCGGGGCGTTCGTCTCCGGACCAACCTGCGCTGCCTGCCTGGGCGGGCACATGGGGGTGTTGGCGAAGGGTGAGAGATGTGTGTCCTCGACCAACCGCAACTTCATCGGCCGCATGGGGCACAAGGACTCGTTCGTATATCTCGCCGGACCGGCGGTGGTGGCGGCGAGCGCGATCGCCGGGCGGATCACGGCGCCGGAGTGAGGTGGTCACATGGAAAAGTTCAAGGGAAAGGCGTGGAGGTTCGGCGATCACGTGGACACTGACCAGATAATCCCGGCCGACCGATTGATTAGCCAGAACAACAACTGCCTGGGGGACTTCCTCTTCGAGAGGGTCCGCCCGGACCTGACCGAGTCGGTGAAGAAAGGGGACATCATCGTCGCGGGCAAGAACTTCGGCTGCGGCTCC
>JAKIXL010000235.1 GCA_022709105.1 Thermoplasmatota archaeon
GAACGTCGTGATAATGACGATCCATATGGGCGCATACATTCGGGGGGATGAGCCGGGAGCATCTCTAATAACCTCGTCCTGGGAACGGCCCTCGAACCTCGCCACCTCTCTCACCGCTAAGATCTGCGGGAACTACATCAGCTCGATCATCGCAAAGAGGGAGGCGATGCGGCAAGGCGCGGACGAGGCGCTGATGCTGAACCACAACGGATCGGTCGCGGAGGCCTCTGCTGAGAACCTGTTCATGGTCCGTCATGGAAAGATCATCACCCCAGGCCTTTCGGACGGCATCCTCGAAGGCATAACCAGAGATACGGTCATTGAACTGGCCAGAGAGCGCGGGTACGAGGTGGTGGAGAGAAGCATCACCAGGGGCGAGCTGCTTATCGCAGATGAGGTCTTCCTAACCGGCACGGCGGCCGAGCTTCACCCAGTGCGCTCGATCGATGGAATATCCATCGGTAAGGACGTTCCGGGCCCGATCACCGCTGAGCTGAGGGACCTCTATGGAAGGGTCACCAGGGGCGAGGTCAAGGAGCACCTGGAATGGGTGGACCTCATTGACGCGAAACCAGTCAGGCGCAGGAAGAGATGACGGCCAGGTCCGTTCCTCACGCCCCCATGGGTACATTCACGTGGTCCCGAGCCGTCCCCGTCAAGATCCGATCATATTAGAGGTATCGAGAGGCCCTCAGCACCGATCCCGGTCCCGGCACGATCCGCCGGCACTTTCTTGCAAGGAAGAACGGAACAATATCGGCCATGCATGCCATCGTCCTTAGGGAGGGGACCGAACGTGGGATCTCCGCATCCAATCCTACGATCGAGGTCATTTGCCCTGATGCTCCGCGAATTGTAATATACCCTCCTAGCGATTTTCGCCGCAGGGAAACCAAATGTCCAAGACGACCGAGAACCTCAAGGAGGCCTTCGCAGGGGAATCCCAGGCCAACCGCAAGTACCTGGCCTTCGCCCAGAAAGCCCAGCAGGACGGATATGAACAAGTGGCCAAGCTCTTCCGGGCCGCCGCGGAGGCGGAGACCATCCACGCGCACGCGCACCTAAGGGTGCTGAAGGGAGTTAAGACGACGGAGGAGAACCTCAGGGAGGCGATCAGCGGGGAGAACTACGAGCACACCTCCATGTATCCTGGGTTCATAGAAGAGGCCCAGAGAGAGGGCAACAAGGACGCGGTGCGCTCCTTCACCTTCGCCAACGAGGTAGAGAAGGTCCACGAGGAGCTGTACAAGGCCGCGCTCCGCGCCATAGCTGGAAAAAAGGACCTCCCGGCCAAGAAGCTCTACATATGTCCGGTATGTGGCAACATAGAGGAGGACCAGCCCCCGGAGAGGTGCGCCGTCTGCGGAGCGCCGGGGAGATCGTTCCGCGAGGCGATCTAAGGTACAAAGGCCCTTGTCGGGCCAATTTCTTATCCTTCTACTTCTCTTCAGGCATCACACATGTACGAGATCAGGTTCCACGGACGGGGTGGGCAGGGGGCGGTCATGGCCGCGCAGACCCTCGCCGACGCGGCCGTCCGCATCGGCTTCCAGGCGCAGGCGTTCCCCTATTTCGGGGCGGAGAGGAGGGGGGCGCCGGTCGAGGCCTATGCGCGCATCGACAACAAGAAGATCCGAACCAAGAGCCAGGTGTACGAACCGCACCTCGTCGTGATCATGGACGCCTCCCTGATGGACATTGTGAACGCGACGGCGGGCCTGCGGCCCGGCGGCAAGGCGGTCATGAACACGGTCCAGAGGCCAGAGGAGGCGGACCTAGGGGCCGGGGTGGACGCAGAGCTCGGAACGGTCGACGCCTTGTCCATCTCCCTGGAGATGCTCAAGATGCCGGTGGTGAACACCGCCATGCTGGGAGCGGTGGCCAAGGTGTGGGACGTGGTCCCGCTGGACGCCATAATGGAGGCGATAGAGGACCGCTTCGGGAGCAAGCTGGGCCGTAGGGCCGGGATGCTCAATGCGGAGGCGGCCAAGAGGGCGTTCGAGGACACCGTTGTAGGCCGGGCCTCTGGCCGGCGAGAGCATGCTGAGCATAGGAGATGGCTTCCGGCATGGGACGAGATGCCCATCGGAGCGTCCCTTAGAAGAACGGCACAGGCCGAGGAGGAGGTAGGGCCGGCGACCACCTGGCAGCACCATACAGGGCGATGGAAGTGGTCCACTCCCCTGTACAAGAAAGAGAAATGCATTAAGTGCCTAAGATGCTGGTGGTCGTGCCCGGACGCCGCGATCGTACGCCTTGACGATGATCATATGCGCTGGGAACTGGACTACTGCAAGGGATGCGGTATTTGCGCGGACATCTGTCCAGTAAACGCGATCGACATGATGGAGGGGGCTCGGGACACATGGCAGTGAAGGCCATAACAGGAGACCAGGCGGTAGCCTACGGCGCTATGCTGGCGCGGGCAGAGGTGGTGCCTGGGTTCCCCATCACCCCG
>JAKIXL010000236.1 GCA_022709105.1 Thermoplasmatota archaeon
GCGAACATCCCCTGGTACATCATGAACAGGATGTGCGGGACGGGCGGCGCGATCAGGTTCGGAGCGAGGTTCACGCTGTTGAGCATCAGGTACTCAGCCCCGCCGATCAGGCCGCCATTGTCAGCGCCGAAGGTCAGCGAGTAACCGAAGACCACCCAGATGATGGTCACCACCCCTATGATCAGTATGCTCTGTCCCAGCATGGACAGGAAGTTGCTCTTGCGCAGCATGCCTCCGTAGAAGAAGGCCACCGCGGGCGTCATCATGAACACCAGTCCTGTGGAGATCATCAGCCAGGCGGTGTCCCCACTGTCGACATCGCCGTCCGCCGCCGCTACCGGGGAAGAGAAAAGGGGAAGCGCCACCAGAGCCAAGGCCAAGATGAGCGCGAACTTCGTACCCATTCCGTGTTTCATCATTTAGCATCCTCTTTGTCTATTATGACCGAGATTTAATCGGTCACTTCGCCTCCTCAATAGATAATTAACTAATAAATACTTTCTATACGCAACAAATGAGTATATTTACAATCGAAAAGTGTATAAATGTATAGTTAAACTCATAAAATTCCGTATGGAATCAAAAATAGGGAAAAGGGGGTGAAAATAAGAGTAAAGGGTCAGTTCCTGGGCAGAGCGTCAAGGCAAAGGCGCGCCGCCCGGTCCACGTCCTCCAGCGAATGGTGAAGATCGTCGACCTTCTTTAGTCCCAGATCGGTGATCAGGATGTAATGGATGGGCTTGATCCCCTCCTTCTCCAAGGTCTTGGCGGCGCATTTGACCGGGCACTCGTCGATCACCAGTACCATCTTGGCCTACTTAGCCCCGGTGACCGGCCCGGGCATTCCCGCGGATACCGCGGCAACGCAGGCCATCTTCCCGGTGTCGCCTGTGGCCAGCCGGTAAGCCGCCGCGTTGGCGATCTGTCCTACATTGCATCCGCCGGAGCAGGAAAAGAACACGAGTTCCTTTCAGCTGCATTGGCACTCCACATTCTCAGTCATGTTCCCCTAACGGCAAGGGACGTCCGCTGAAGGCGACCCTCGGGTCCTTGAATATATATTAAGGGCGCGGCGCCCTAGGTGGAGCGGGTCTCAGCATGAAGGAGTACGATCTCATCGTCATAGGGTCCGGGGCGGGACTGAACGTGGTGGCCAAGGCCAGGCAGAGGAAGATGAAGGTGGCCTTGGCCGAGAACGGGCCGATGGGCGGCACATGCCTCAACCGGGGCTGCATCCCCAGCAAGCTATTGGCAACTCCGGCGGAGCTCGTGCGCACCATCGCCGATGCCAAGCGCATCGGCATCCACGCCACGGTGGAGAAGGCCGACTTCCAGTTCGTGCGGGAGCGCATGTGGAAGCTGATCGCTCCGGACCGCGACGGCATTCTGGAGAGCATACGGAGGGACAGCGGCATCGACCTGTTCCAGACGACGGTCCATTTTGTTGGGAGGAACACGCTGCAGGCAGGGGACGAGCAGATCACCTCCAAAAGGATCGTCATTGCCGCTGGTGCAAGGACCAAGGTCCCCAATGTCCCGGGGCTCGCGGAGGCAGGGTTCCTCACCACGGAGAACTTCTTCGAGCTTTCGGAGCTACCGGAGAGCATGCTCATCCTGGGCGGAGGATATAAGGCATACGAGCTCGGAATGTTCCTGGCATCCTTCGGCTGCAGGACGACCATCATAGGCCACAACCCCAGGCTCCTGAAGGGCGAGGAGCCGGAGATAAGCGCCATCGTGCTCAAAAAGGCCAGGGAGTACATGGACGTGTTCGTCGATCAGGAGGTGCTCGCGGTGCGCAGGGAAGGCAGCCGGAAGGTGGCCATCGTAAGGGACAGGTCCAGCGGAGCAGAGCGGGAGGTGAGCGCGGAGCAGATCCTGGTGGCGACCGGGGTCCAGGGCAACGCGGACTGGCTCCGCCCCAAGGCCGCCGGGATAGCCGTTGGCGAGGGGAACTACGTCCTCGTGGACAGGTATCTTGAGACCAATGTCCCAGGCATCTTCGCCATCGGGGACATCATCGGCCGCACCATGTTCCGTCACACCGCCAACTACCACTCGGAGCTGGTATGGTACAACATGTTCGGTGGGAAGCGGGTGGAGCTGGACGAGCACGCCGTGCCCCACGCCGTCTTCGGATATCCGGAGGTGGGGAGCGTCGGGCTCACCGAAGAGGAGTGCAAGCGGCGGGGGCACACCATCCTTGTTGGATACAGTGAGTACATGGACTGCGCGAAGGGGTACGCCATGGGCGAGGAGGACGGGCTGGTCAAGGTCATCGTGGACAAGGGGAGCCACCGAATCCTCGGCGCGCACATAGTGGGCGCGCACGCGGCCCTGCTGGTGCAGCAGGTGGTGTACCTCATGAACGCGGGGGACCAGAGCTATCTGCCGTTCTTCCGCGGCCAGTGCATCCATCCGGCCTTGAGCGAGGCGGTGG
>JAKIXL010000237.1 GCA_022709105.1 Thermoplasmatota archaeon
TATGCTTGGATGCTGCCCTTCTGGATCACGCCGACGCGTCGTGCCAAAGCTATCACCAGCGCTACCGCGGGGGCGTACAGATGGCGCTCGAAAAGAGGCTCGATGGTGCTGGAATAAGTGATCTTCCTCTTTATCAGCATGGAGGATGAGTACTCGGTCCTGACCTCTATGTGTGGCCTGAACACTGAGCGGAATATGCGGTTAATCGGCTCCGAGAACCCGGCAGCCGAGTACTCCGTGCGCGAACTCAGGGGCGTCCCGCAGTCCCAGGTATCGCCACGCACCACCTCCTGGCGGCCGCCCAGGCGGCGAGAGGCCATGAAGGCGAAGGGGACGGCGATAAGCAGCAGGGCGCCGATCACCAGAGGGCTCATGCTGCTGAACTCGCCAGCCGGTGGCGTCAGCACCAGGCCGTTCACCAGTTTCGATGATATGCTCACCCCCAGGACCGATGATGTGACGTCATCGATGATCGGCACGATGAGGGCGGACAGGAGGCCCAAGGCCACCGAAGCGCCGGCGGCGGTGCCCATTCCCGCCAGCATGGGGCGGGGGACCTCCTTGGCCTCGGCTGCCTGGTCACTGCGGGGCCGGGCCAAGAACGTTGCTCCGAAGATGCGGACGAAGCAGGCGGCGGCCAATGCCCCCGTAAGAGCAAGGACCGCAACGGCCACTGGGATGAGCACATTGACCATGGGATCGTTGATATGTTGGGTGAGGAGCAGTGACTGGAACATGAGCCACTCCCCCACGAACCCGCTGAACGGCGGGATGGCGGAGATGGACAGAGCGCCTATGAAGAACAGTATCCCGGTCCACTTCATCCGCTTGGCCAGTCCACCCATCCTCTCCAGGTCGCGGGTATGGGTCGCAAAGATGACCGAGCCGGCGCCCATGAACAGCAGGCCTTTGAACAGCGAGTGGGCGAGCGTGTGGAACAGCGCCGCGATCAGCGCCAAGGCGGCCAGATCGGCGAGCTGGGCGTTGGCCGCCGGGTCAGCGAGATAGTACGATTGGAACACCATGGCCGCCCCCAGCCCGATGAATATCAGTCCGACGTTCTCCACCGTGGAGAAGGCCAAGGCCCGCTTGATGTCCCCCTCCATGAGCGCGTAAAGGATCCCGACCAGCGCAGATACCGAAGCAACCAACAAGATGGTCAGGCCCCACCAGGAGTCCACGACGCCAAGGAAGTCGAAGCAGCAGCGGACGAGCATGTACACCGCGGTCTTAACCATCACCCCGGACATCATCGCCGAGACGTTGGAGGGCGCAGCCGGATGCGCCTGCGGCAGCCAGACGTGCAGCGGCACCAATCCTGCCTTGGTGCCGAAGCCTATCAGCAAGAGGACGAAGGCCAAGGACCGGGAGGCGTCCGGGACCGCTCCAGCACCCAGGCCGCGGAATGCGGAGAAGTCGAAGGAGCGGTCCCCTGGAGTGTGCAACCACAAGATGATGAAGGCCACGGTGATCAGGGCGGTGCCCAGATGGGTCATTATAAGGTACAGCAGTCCGGAGGACACGCTCTCCCGGTTCCTGTTCTCATAGATCACCAGGAGGTATGAGCTGAGGGACATGGTCTCCCACATTATGAGAAAGAGAACGGCGTTGGATGCGGTGACGACCAGGACCAAGCTCAGCAGGAATATGTTGAAAAGAGCGCCCATCGTCGATGGGCTGTACCGGCCAGCATACTCCTGGGTGTAGCCGGCAGAGTATATAGAAACGCACAGCCCGAGCAAGGATGTGGCGAGCAGGAAGAAGGCGGACAGTCGGTCCACGGTGAAGGTGAAGTGCCCTAGGGCCGACACCGCAGTAGGCAAGGTCAAGGTGACCTCGCTTCCGGTGGCCAGGACCTCGAGGGCGATGGCGAGCCCGATCAAGGAGGCGGCCGCAGATGCTGAGAACGAGGTGATGCGGCAGAGCCGCTCCCTCCTCCCCAGCGCCATGGCCAACAGCGCCCCGGCAATGGATGCGCCGATGAGCGTCGGAAAGAGCACCTGACCGTACATCAGATCAGCACCCAGATATTCAGCATCCCATCAGATCCCATCGGCGTTGTATATCGCCCGCCCTTTAATGCTGGCAAGCCCGTGGACTTTCTTAAATATTTCCATCCAAGCTCGACTTGCTCGGAGAACGCTTGGACCGCCGGATGGTCTGGACCGTCAATCTTTCTTCGGTAAGATATTTATCGGCCGATGGCCGTTTGCCATTGGAGGGACGGGAACGCGTTTCGAACGCAGCAACTGGAAAGACGATGAGGAAAGCCTGAACAAGCAATTGGGCCTGCTTGCCGCTGCCATCAGGGTGGAGACGTTCGGCAGGGAGTTCTACCAGAGGCTGAGCGATTGCATTCGGGACAAGGAAGGCAAGCTGATACTTAGGGGGCTGTCACGGGACGAGAAGGAGCACCGGCTGTGGCTCGCCCGG
>JAKIXL010000238.1 GCA_022709105.1 Thermoplasmatota archaeon
GAACCTTGGGAACGGCACCTCGAGCGCATCGCCGACCACGAGCTCGACGTTCTCAGGCAGAGCGGGCCCGAGGTTCGCGGCCAGTCTGCGGTCCATCTCGATGGCGATGACCTTCTTGGCCCTTGCCGCGAGCCTATCCGTGAGCACTCCCAGGCCTGGACCGACCTCAAGGACGATGTCATCGGGACATATCCCGGCAGCCTCCACCTGGCGCTCGGCGACGCGATCGTCTATGAGGAAGTTCTGCCCCATCCCCTTGCTCGGCGACGCCCCCAGGCGGGCAAGGACCTCCTTGATCTCGCTTGGGTTCATGATATCCCTCGTAACCCCTTAACGGCCTAACCGATCGAGCCTTACCTCGGGCCCGATCACCTGGACACGAAGATGTGATACTTCTGTGATGGGTCGGAGAGCTCGTCCTCGATGCGCTTGGCGATGATCTTATGGGGATGCTTCAGCGCCGGAACGCGCTTCGTCAGGTCCTCGTAGTTGGTGAACGGACCCTTCTTGCGTTCCTCCAGGACGGCCCACATCGTCTTCTTTCCCAGGCCGGGGATGAGCTCGAGCATGTGGAACCTGGTGGTGATGGCCTGCGCCTCGTTGAAGAACTTCATGAACCTTGATTCCTGCTGCTTTGCTATGTCCTGCAGAATGAACGGCAGCTCGGCCTGTGCGGCAGCGGTCAGCTCCTCGTATCCGACACGCCTCTTGACATGAGCGATCTTGTCCCGGAGGGAGGGCTCCTTGCCGATATAGACCCGATCACCTATGACGATGACCGCGTCGTTCTTGGGAACGAGCTCAAACAACTTGAACTCGCTCTCTCCAACGGCGTAGGCCGAGGGCTCCCTGCGAAAGGTCTTCTCAGTGGGGATGCCCTGAGGTAAATAATCTAATATCAGCGCGTAGTCTTCCATGTGATCGACCGCCTTAAGGGGTTTACAGATACTTCTCAACGGTAGATAGTATCAGTTCTATATTCTTCTTGTCCAACACCATGCGCTCCTTGGAAAACAGGACACGCACATCATCGCTGTGCGTCGGGAGCACATCGGCGATCTTCGCACACAGGGCATCGGACACGAACCCCAGCTTCTTGAGGTCGGCCTGCAGCTCGCGAGCCTTCCCGGGGGTCAGGGCGGCGACCTTCTGGGCGTGGTCCATGGCCAACTTCTGATCGGGGGTCAGCTCTCTGCCCTCGCTCGCCTCTTCCAGCAGCTGCTTGACCTCTGCCAAGGTCACGTAGCGCTCTTCAGGCATCCTCATCGCCTCAGAATGCCTTCTTGAGGTGCTCTGGCCGGGTGACCACGGTCTTCAGCTTGTTGCCGACGTAAAGGTCGACCACGAAGGCGCGGCCCTGCTTGCCGGTGACGACTCCGGTCTTCCCTTGAAAGCGCATGTGCGGCATACCGTGGTGGATAGCGGGATCGATGACCACGCTGACCTTCTCCCCGACCTCGAACTCGCGGAACTCGTGAGTGATAGGGGTCATCCCCCTGTTGCGGGGAGACTTGCTAAGTATGTTGCGCGTCTTGCGCCTGAAGCCTCTGGAAGCCTGTACCATATATCATCCCTCGTTAGCGTTATCGATCACTTGTATGACATCGAGCGCGGTGACCACGCAGGGCACTCCTAGCGCCTCTGAGATGCTGGGAACGGTGCGCCCGTTGTCCCCGCTGACGAACTCCTTGACATAGGTCCCGGACTCCGTCCTCAGCCGCAGGACGAAGCGTTCCTCATCGAACTCCATCAGCTGGAGGTCGTGGATCGTTCGCTGCCTGGCAAGATCGGCCCGGCGGTGGGCGACCCTGGCTGGCGTCTGCTGAGTGATACGCGCCTGACTAAGCGATTGAACTACCTCATCGACTCGACCCTTATTAACTTTGCCGTGAGGACGGACCTCCGCAAGGTAGACCTTATCGGGGGCGGCACTTTTGATCTGGCGAACCTCTTCGCGATTGGAAGTACGCAGCCCTGAGAAGTCTGCTAGGCCCTTGCCGCTCTCGTTCGCCCGCGCCGTCAGGACATCGAGGTCCAAGTGCCTCTTCCGAGGCTCCGTGATCTCCAGCACGAAGGGGCGGCCAGTGCCCAGCATTCGTGCGTCGATGTCCTCCCGGCCCATGCCGTGGAAGAAATGGTCCTTTCCCTCAGCTGCCAGGAGGAACACCTCCCCGATGATCTCCTGAACGCTGATCTGGTACATCTTGCCGGTGCCTCCGCATCGCTTGCATCCATTGCCCTGGCACGCTCGGCATGGCCACCGGGTCTGGGGGATCTCTCGGGAATGCTTTCGGTAACGGCCGTAGAAGAACACCGGCGCGACGTCCAGGTCGACCTGGGCGAACCGGGTGTCGACGATCGCGACCACGTCCGGGGAGCGGAACTCCACCCGCTTGCCGGTGCGAG
>JAKIXL010000239.1 GCA_022709105.1 Thermoplasmatota archaeon
GCGCACCGCCTTCTCGCTTTCGCCCACCCACTTGCTCAGGAACTCGGGCCCCTTGATGCTGATGAAGTTGCTCTCCGATTCCGTGGCCACCGCCTTCGCCAGCATGGTCTTGCCCGTTCCAGGGGGCCCGTACAGCAGCACCCCCTTCGGAGGCTCGGCGTTCATGTGCTCGAACAGCTTGGCGTACTTGAGCGGCCACTCCACCGCCTCCTTCAGCTCCGCCTTTACGTCGTCCAGCCCGCCGATGTCATCCCAATGGAGGTTCGGCGACTCGACCAGCACCTCGCGCATGCTGGACGGAGACATCTCCCGCAGGGCGGCGAAGAAGTCGTCCTTCTGCACGGTGATGCGGTTCAGCACCTCGGCTGGGATGCTGTCGGCCTCCAGGTCCAGGTCGGGCAGGATCCTCCGGAGGGAGTGCATCGCGGCCTCCTTGCACAGCGCCGCCAGGTCCGCCCCGGCGTACCCGTGGGTGAGGTCCGCCAGGCGCTCGAGGTCCACGTCCTCCGCCAGGGGCATCCCGCGGGTGTGGATCTGCAGGATGTCCAGGCGGCCCTCCCGGTTGGGGATGTTGATCTCGATCTCCCGGTCGAACCTGCCGGGGCGGCGCAGCGCGGGGTCCAGGGCGTTCGGCCGGTTGGTGGCGCCTATGACCACCACCTTCCCGCGCGCCTCCAGGCCGTCCATCAGCGCCAGGAGCTGGGCCACTATCCTCCGCTCCATCTCCCCCGACACCTCGTCCCTCTTGGGGGCGATGGAATCGATCTCATCGATGAAGATGATGGACGGGGCGTTCTCCTCCGCCTGCTTGAAGATCTCCCGCAGGCGCTCCTCGCTCTCCCCGTAGAACTTGCTCATGATCTCCGGGCCGCTAATGGAAACGAAGTTGGCGCTCGTCTCCCCCGCTACGGCCTTGGCCAAGAGGGTCTTGCCCGTTCCAGGCGGGCCGTGCAGGAGCACGCCCTTCGGCGCCTCGACGCCCAGGCGCTCGAACAGCTCCGGATGCTTGAGCGGGAGTTCGATCATCTCCCGAACCTTCCTGACCTCATCTCCCAGGCCTCCGATGTCCTCGTAGGTGACCTTCGGAATGCCAGATGGGGCCTCCTTAGTAGGCTTGTCGCTAAGCTTGATCTCAGTGTCCCTGGTCAGCAGCACCGCGTCCGCCGCGGGGGAATGCGCCATCACCACCAGGTCTATGCGCCGGCCCATCACGTTCAGCTCGACCACGTCCCCGCGGGTGAAGACCCGCCCCTCCATCATCTGGGCCAGGTATTCCTCTCCGCCCATGATGCGGAGTTCCTCCGTGGGAGCGAAGGTGATCTTCTGGGCCGGTTTGACGGTCACCTTCCGGATGGAAACCTTCTCATCAATGCTGGTCTGGGCGTTCCGCCTTATCGTTCCGTCGATGCGGATCACTCCGCGGTTGGCGTCCTCGTTGTACCCAGGCCATACCAGGGCCACGGTCTTCTTCTTGCCCTCGATCTGCACGACGTCCCCCGCGTTCAGGCCCAAGGCCTCCATGACCGCGGGGTCCACTCTGGCTATCCCCCTACCAGCGTCCTTGGATTTGGCCTCGGACACCTTCAATACCTTGTCGGACGCGCTCATGTTATCGTTCCTCCTTATGAGGTGGAGGTCACTCCACCTCGATCTTGCTCCTCTTCTCCTCGCTCGCTTTCACCTTGGGCAGGACCACCTCTAGGACCCCGTTCTCCATCTTGGCCTTGATCCCGCCACGGTCCACGTTCTCTGGCAGGCGCAGCTGGCGGTAGAAGCGCATGCAGCCCCTCTCCCTCCGGATGTACCCGCCTTCCTCCTCCTCGCGCTCCTGCTCCTTGTTCGCCGTTATCACCAGGACCTCATCGTCCATCTCTATGGACACGTCATCCTTGGTCATCCCGGGCAGCTCGGCCTGCACCAGGAAGCGGTCGGCCTCCTCCTTGAGGTCCAAGGTAGGCACCCTGGCCCCCTCCATTGGCAAGACGTCATACCCAGGCATGACTAGCCCAGAGCGCAGGTCGTTCAACAGCCGGTCCATCTCCTCGAACATGGAGACGGGGCTCCAGGCCCAAGCACGGGGACTAAGGTCCACCGGCTCTTTCCTCTCTCTCTTCATTATTGCCATGTTGCATCACCTCCAACATGTTAACTAAGAGTTGTATACTCTTAGTGCAATACTATAGTGTTTGAACTTCTATATATACTTTACTTAGAAGGCCGTTTAAGCTCCTCCTCGAGCTTGGCCGCGGCCTCGTTCATGCGCCGCTGCAGCTCCTCCATCCCCCGGCGGATGTTCGGCCCGCCCTCCCTGAGTTCCCTCTCAAGTCGCAGTAGGGCCTGCTCGGCCTCCTTCCCTCCCTGCTTGGCGTTCATCGCCGCCTCGGTGA
>JAKIXL010000023.1:0-4834 GCA_022709105.1 Thermoplasmatota archaeon
GTAACGTCCATGGGCCCGGCGCGGGCGCGCTTCATGGCCGCCACGGTGGCCCGAGCCGCTTGCACCGTCGTGAGGAAAGGGATCTCCAGCTCCACCGCCAAGCGGCGCATCATGTATCCATCGCGCCTCGCTCCGGACGCCTCGCTCGGGGTATTGATGATGAGGTTGATGTCCCCCCCGCGCATGAGCCCCAGGGCGTCGGGGGCCATCTTCTGGGATATGGTGTAAACCGTGGTGGTCTGAAGCCCCCTCTCCCTCAGGAAGGTGGAGGTCCCCTTGGTGGCGTAGATGCAGAACCCCATGTCCTGCAGTTCCCTGGCGATGTCCAGGATCTGCGGCCCCGCCGCAGGAAGGCAGCTTAAGGCCCGCGGATATCAGCGCCTTGTAGCAGGCGGCGTCAAAGGTCTCGGCGATGCCCATGACCTCCCCGGTGGAGCGCATCTCCGGCCCGAGGATGGAGTCCACTCCCGGCAGCTTAAGGAACGGGAAGACGGACGCTTTCACGGCAACGTGGTCGTACCGGGCCACCCCGACGCACCCCAACTCTTTGAGCGAGCGGCCGAGCATCACCTTGGTGGCGATCTTGGCCAGCGGAACGCCGATGGCCTTGGACACGAAGGGCACGGTCCTCGAGGCCCGAGGATTGGCCTCGATCATATACACATCGCCGTCCTTTACCGCCAGCTGGAGGTTCAGCAGCCCCCGGATGTTCAGCCCCTTGGCCACCTTGTTGGATATGTCCACGATCTTGGAGACCATCAACGGCGAGAGCGTCTGCGGCGGCATGCTCATGGTGGCGTCCCCCGAGTGTACGCCGGCCTCCTCGATGTGCTCGAGCATGCCCCCTATGAACGAGTCCACCCCATCGGAGACGACGTCGACATCGATCTCTATGGCATGGGAGAGGTACTTATCAACGAGGATCGGATGGGCCTTGGAGACCTTGACCGCTGTGGCGACATAGGTCCGCAGTTCCTCCTCGCAATACACGATCTCCATCGCCCGGCCGCCGATGACGTACGACGGGCGGACCAGGACGGGATACCCGATCTCGCTGGCGATGGCCCTCACCTCCTCGAAGGAATGCCCCGTGCCGGAGCGGGGCTGGAGGATGCCCAGCTTGTCCATCAGCGCGGAGAACAGCTTGCGGTCCTCCGCGGCGTCAACGTCCATGGGGGAGGTGCCCAGCACCTTGGTCTTGGAACCCTCCAAGGCATTCATCAGAGGCATGGCCAGATTGATCGCGGTCTGCCCTCCGAACTGCAGGATCACGCCGTCAGCCCTCTCGTTCTCGATGACATTGAGGACATCCTCGAGCGTGAGCGGCTCGAAGTAAAGACGGTCGGAGATGTCGTAATCGGTGGACACGGTCTCCGGGTTGTTGTTGATGATGATCGCTTCCACGCCCTCCTCCTGGAGGGCCATGACCCCGTGCACGCACGCATAGTCGAACTCGATCCCCTGACCGATCCGTATGGGCCCTCCGCCGACTATGACCACCCTCTTCCTCTCCGATGGCCGGGCCTCGTTCTCTCTCTCATAGGTAGAGTAGAAATAGGGGGTCTCGGCCTCGAACTCGGCGGCGCAGGTGTCCACCATCTTATAGGTCGGCAGTATCCCCGCCTCCTTGCGCTCCCTGCGAACATCTTCTTCCGAACGTCCGGTCAGCTCAGCGATGACCCTGTCCGAGAAGCCCAGGCGCTTCGCGGCGCGCAGTACCTCCATGGCAAGCTCCCCGCCGTCCTTGAGCAAGACCTCCATATCCAGTATGTTCTTTATCTTGAACAGGAAGAAGGGGTCCCAGTTGGTGATGCGTGCGATCTCCTCAAGGTCCATCCCCCGGCGCAGGGCCTCGGCGATCACGAACAGCCTCTGGTCGGTGGCGACGGCCAGCTCCCTTCTCATCTGCTCCTCGGTCAGGCCCACCCTGTCGAGGTACTCCTGGTCGATCTCCAGGGAGCGCAGCGCCTTCAGCAGCCCCTCCTCGATGGTCCTCCCAATGGCCATTATCTCCCCGGTGCTCTTCATCTGCGTGCCCAGGGTGCGGTCCACGGTGCGGAACTTGTCGAACGGCCAGCGGGGGATCTTCAACACGACATAGTCGATGGTCGGCTCCAGCGCGGCAAAGGTCTTGCCGGTTATGCGGTTCGGTATCTCGTCCAAGGTATACCCCACGGCTATCTTCGCGGCGACCCTCGCGATCGGGTAACCGGTCGCCTTGGAGGCGAGCGCGGAGGACCTCGATACACGGGGGTTGACCTCGATCACCCGGTACTCCCTGGTCTTGGGGTCGAAGGCGAACTGGACATTGCAGCCCCCCTCGATCCCGAGTGCGCGGATGGTGTTGATGCTGGCGTTGCGAAGGCGCTGATGGTCCTCGTCGCTGAGGGTCACGGCCGGGGCGATGACGATGGACTCGCCGGTGTGGATGCCCATGGGGTCGAGGTTCTCCATGCTGCATATGATGATGCAGTTGTCCTTGGAGTCCCTCATCACCTCGTACTCGAACTCTTTCCAGCCGAGGACGCTCTCCTCGATCAGCACCTGGTGGATGCGCGAGTAGATCAGCCCGCGGCCGGCGATGACCTGCAGTTCCTCCTCGTTGTGGGCGATGCCCCCGCCGGTGCCGCCCAGAGTATACGCCGGACGGACCAGGACAGGGAACGAGCCGATCTCACGGGCGGCCTGCATGGCCTCCTCGATGGAGTGCACCGTCTTGCTCTTGGGTATCGGCTCACCGATGCGGAGCATCATCTCCCGGAACAGCTCGCGGTCCTCGGACAGCGCTATGGCCTTCGGCTGGGTGCCCAGCAGGGCGATGCCCAGGCGCTCCAAGGTGCCGTTCTCCGCAAGCTCGGAGCATATGTTGAGCGCGGTCTGGCCGCCCATGCCTGACAGTATCCCGTCCACCTTCTCCTTCTCGGCGATGCGCGCCACCGTCTCCACGGTGAGCGGCTCCACGTACACCACGTCGGCGGTTTCCACGTCCGTCTGGATCGTTGCCGGGTTGGAGTTCACCAGTACGGTGGTGTAACCCTCCTCCCGCAGGGAGCGGCAGGCCTGGGTGCCGGAGAAGTCGAACTCCGCCGCTTGTCCGATGACTATTGGCCCGGAGCCGATGACCATGATCTTTCTCAGGTCGTCGCGCCTCAATGCTTACCCTCCAAGGTGTCCATGAACTCGTCGAACAGATAGGTGGTGTCCTGGGGGCCCGACCTCGCTTCTGGATGGTACTGCACGGACATTATCGGAAGCTCAGTGTGTCTCATGCCGTCCACCGTGCCGTCGTTGACGTTGATGTGGTCAGCGATGAACCCGGTGCCGCTCAAGGACTCCATGTCCACCGCGTACCCGTGGTTCTGAGCAGTGATGAACACCTGGCCGTTGTGCTTGACCGGCTGGTTCACTCCCCGGTGGCCGAACTTCATCTTATAGGTACGCCCGCCGAACGCGAGGGCCAGCAGTTGGTTCCCCAGGCAGATGCCCATGAGCGGGTAGTCGTCCTTTAGTTCGCGGAGCGTCCTGACGGTGTTCGTGATCATCTCCGGGTGGGCCGGGTCCCCCGGCCCATTGGATATGAATATGCCGTCCAGCTCCTCACCCCGGAACCATGATGCCGGGGTGTTCCACGGCACCTGCACCACGCTGAACCTCCGCGTAAGCTCGTTCACGATGCTCCTCTTCACCCCGCAGTCGATGAGGGCGACGCGCTTCTTTCCCTCGTTCTCATAGCGCAGCACCTCGGGGGTGGAGACCTCTGCCACCAGGTTGCTGTCCGAAGGATATCTCATCTTCCTAACCTTCTCCAGCACCTCTTGGGGGTCGTCATGGAAAGAGATGGCGCCCCGGAGGGTCCCGCGCTCGCGTATGCCGATGATGATCGACCGGGTGTCCAGCTCTGAGATCCCAGGCGCTTCGCTGGCCCTCATATAATCGTCGAGTTCCCGCCCGCCGTACATCCGGGAGGCCTTCCGGCAGAGCTGCCTTACCGCGAAGCCGGTCACCTGCACCCGGGACGACTCCGTGTATCGATCGTCGACGCCGTAGTTCCCGATGACAGGGTGGGACATGATAAGAATCTGGCCTTTGTAAGAAGGATCGGTAAGGCTCTCCTGATAGCCGGCCATGCCAGTATTGAACACGACCTCGCCGTATACGGTCTTCCCAAAACCAAAGCCAGTGCCCTCAGCGATTGTCCCGTTCTCAAGGATGAGGTGGCACTGTTTTACCATCGAGATTTTGAAGAATAGGAGTGTTGTACTTAAGGTTTGGCATCTCTCGGCGGACACGCCGGGGGGCGGAGGTCGGGGTCCGGCGATGCTCTCGATCGGCCAGCCCCTCGCTCCCCCCTTCCCGCAGTTCTAATATAATGATAGCCCAATGAACGGCCCATGCGCGTGCTCCACCAAGATCGCCAGGCCGGGGAGATCAAAGTGCAAGTGGAGACGCTGGACGACCTATGGCATCTCTATAACATCATCGTCCCCGGCGACGTCATCATCTCCGTCACCTACCGCCGGGACGAGTCCAAGACCGACAAGCTGAGGGCGGAGAGGGGGGAGAAGAAGCGCATGGTCTTGGGCATCAGGGCCGAGAACATCGAGTTCCAGGAGTCCGAGAACA
Source organism: Thermoplasmatota archaeon (assembly GCA_022709105.1). GTDB lineage: Archaea > Thermoplasmatota > Thermoplasmata > Methanomassiliicoccales > Methanomassiliicoccaceae > UBA6. The sequence continues at coordinate 4,624 of JAKIXL010000023.1, forward strand.
GGCTGCGCGTCCACGGGATCATCGCCGAGGGGCCGCAGGACGTGGGCTCCTACCACACTCTGAACCTCGGCGAGGCGGATGTCCTCACCATCCGCAAGGAGCACTGGGAGGCGGCGGTGCTCGACAGGGTCAGGAGGGCGGTGGAGGATTCCAAGAAGCCTAAGATACTGTTCGTGGCGCTGGAGAACGATGAGGCGGTCATCGCCATCGC
>JAKIXL010000023.1:4844-15236 GCA_022709105.1 Thermoplasmatota archaeon
CCCGCCAGTTCGGGATACAGGAGATCGCCCGCATCTACGCCCCGTCCTCGGGAAAGATGTACGAGCAGAAGGACGGGGGCAACTTCTACGACGACATAGTGGAGAAGGTCAAGCAGTCCGCGGAGCCCGGCGTGCCGCTGGTGATCCTCGGGCCCGGCTTCGCCAAGGAGGCGCTGCTGAACCGGGGCAAGGAGCGCGAGCCCGAGCTGTTCAGGGGCGCGCACATCTATCACACCGGGCAGGCGGGAATGGCCGGGGTGCACGAGCTGATGAAGGCCGGCCTTGGCACTGAGGTCGTGCAGAGCTCGAGGGCGGCCCTGGAGACCAAGCTGGTTGAGGACGTGCTGACGGAGATCGCGCGGAACGGCCCGGTGGCCTATGGGCCGGAGGAGGTCCAGTGGGCGGTCTCCCTGGGCGCGGTGGACACGCTGATCGTCCTGGACAGCGCGGTCCGCAAGAACCTATATGGGCCGTTGATGTCGTCGGTGGAGAACGCCCGAGGCAAGGTCGTGGTGGTGAGCGAGCGCTTCGAGGCCGGGGTAAAGCTCGAGGCCCTGGGGGGCGTCGCCGCCCTGCTGAGGTTCAAGCTCCCGGAATGAGCGCGCTAGGACGTCTCGCGCGCGCAGCCCCACCGCAGCGCGGCCGTGGACGAAGGCGGACTGCGAAAAAGTTATTTATATAACCAATATTAGGTTGTCGTCCGGACCCGTGCCCGACATAACGTAGGGGGAGCACCCCTGACGATTAGACAAATGAACTTGTTCCGTGGGGGACACTGGACGGCGGTCCTTGTCTTGGAGAGCGACGATTCAGCTAAATAGCGGGTCGAGGCTCGCAGCGACACATCACCGCTCCAGCTCCGCGAGGGCGGGGGAAGGCAGGAAAAGTGAACGTATGATGGACAAGCAGGATGTCTTGACCAAGCTGGCAAAGAACAAGCTGCTGGTGTGCGATACCACCCTCAGGGATGGAGAGCAGGCCGCGGGCATCGTCTTCGCCAACCTGGAGAAGGTTCGCATCGCCAAGCTGCTGGACGAGATAGGGGTCCAGCAGATCGAGGCAGGGATCCCGGCGATGGGGGGCGACGAGAAAGCCTCCATCAAGCGCATCGCTCACTTGGGGCTCAATGCCTCCATCCTTGGATGGAACCGCGCCTCGACGGAGGATATCCAGCACAGCATCGACTGCGACGTCGACTCGGTCGCCATCTCCATGTCATCATCGGACATCCACATCGAGCATAAGCTGATGAAGTCCCGCCAATGGGTCCTGGACCGCATCGTCGAGGCGGTGGAGTACGCCAAGGCCCACGGGCTATACATCTCGGTCAACGCGGAGGACGCCTCCCGGGCTGACCCCGCCTTCATGGTCCAGTTCGCCAGGACGGCGAAGGAGGCCGGCGCTGACAGGGTACGCTACTGCGACACCCTTGGCATCATGACCCCTTCGGGCATGTACAACGCCATCAAGCGCCTGATCGACGAGGTCCGCATCCCTATAGAGATGCATACCCACAACGACTTCGGGATGGCCACGGCGAACGCGATCGCCGGGGTGCAGGCCGGAGCGACCTTCCTGAGCACCACGGTCATGGGCATCGGGGAGCGCACCGGCAACTCGCCGCTGGAAGAGGTGGTCATGGCCTCCAAGCACCTGCTGAAGATCGATACCGGCATCGAAACCAAGAGGCTGCGCGAGATCGCCGAGTACGTGGCCAGGGCGAGCAGCCGGGAGATACCGGCGTGGAAGCCGATCGTGGGCCAGAACTGCTTCGCCCATGAGGCCGGAATCCACACCGACGGAGTGATCAAGTTCCTCTCCAACTACGAGCCGTACTCCCCGGAGGAGGTCGGCATGTCCCGCAAGATAATCATCGGGAAGCACTCCGGGCGCAGCACCATAAAGCAGGCACTGGGGGCCAGGGGCATCGATCTGGACGACGCCTCGGCGGCGGCGGTCCTGGAGATCGTCAGGGCCACCTCGGTCTCGCTCAAGCGCTCGCTCTCGGAGAACGAGCTGCTGTACATATATCAAGATTACCAGGAGGGGACGGGCCCCGCCCGGTCAACAAGGTGAACTAGAATGGGAACAATCTCTGAAAAGATACTATCAGCACATGCTGGGAAAGAGGTCCATGCCGGGGACATCTGCGTGGTCCCGGTGGACTTCATGATGTCCCAGGATGGGACCACCGGCCTGACCATCAAGGCGTTCAAGCAGATGGAGGCGCAGCGCATCGCCAACCCCAAGAAGTACGCCATCGTTATCGACCACAACTCGCCGTCGCCCATGGAGTCGGTGTCCAATATCCACAAGGAGATGAGGGAGTTCGCCGATTCGCAGGGCTCGCTGATCTACGACGTCGGCGAGGGCGTATGCCATCAGCTGCTCCCCGAGCACGGACACGTGCTGCCGGGGAACGTGGTGATCGGCGGGGACTCTCACACCTGCACCTACGGCGCGCTCAACGTGTTCGCCACCGGTGTCGGTTCCACGGACCTCGCCGCCGCCCTGGTCACCGGCAAGATATGGTTCCGGGTGCCCAGCACCATCAAGTTCGTGTACGACGGCACCCTGCCGTCCGGCACCTACTCGAAGGACGTCATACTGCATATGTGCAGGACGCTTACCGCGAGCGGCGCGACGTACAAGGCCCTGGAGATCTACGGAACGGTCATCGACGCGATGTCCGTGGACGCCAGGATGACCATCTCCAACATGGTGGTCGAGGTCGGCGCCAAGGTCGGGCTGATGGCCTGCGACGGCCGGGTGCGCGACTACGTGAGGCAGAGGACCAACGCCCCGTTCAAGGGCGTGGAGGCCTCCGGCTCCGCCATCTATGACCGCGTCATCAGGGAGGACCTCACCGACCTCGCGCCCCAGATCGCGAAGCCCCACCAGGTGGACAACGTCGTGGACGTGGACGAGGTCGCCGGCATCGAGCTGGACCAAGTGTTCATCGGCACCTGCACCAACGGGCGCCTGGAGGACCTTAAGGTCGCGTCCGAGATCCTAGCCGGCAAAAGCATCGCCCGCAATCTGCGTCTCATCGTCGCTCCCGCCTCCAGGAACGTTCTCCTGGACGCGATGAAGGAGGGCTACATCGACAAGCTCGTTCGCGCGGGAGCGACGGTCATCGCGCCGTCCTGCGGGCCGTGCGTGGGCACCTGCAACGGGGTGCCGTCCAACGACGAGACGGTGCTGTCGACCGCCAACCGCAACTTCAAGGGCCGCATGGGCAACACCAGGGCCGAGATCTACCTGAGCAGCCCGGCCACCGCGGCGTACTCGGCCATGCTCGGACACATCGCCGACGTCAGGGAGGTGCAGAAATGAGCGCAATGAAGGGCAAGGCCCACACCTTCGGGGACAACCTGAATACCGATTACGTCATATCCGGCAAGTACAAGTTCAAGACCCTGGACATGAACGAGCTGGCCAAGCACGTGATGGAGGACATCCGGCCAGGGTTCTACGACGAGATCAAGAAGGGCGACTTCGTGGTGGCGGGGGAGAACCTCGGCGCCGGGTCATCGCGCGAGCAGGCCCCCCTGGTCCTCAAGGCCGCGGGCATCGGGGCGGTGGTGGCGAGATCGTTCGCCCGCATCTTCTACCGCAACTGCATCAATGTCGGCCTCCCGGTCGTGGAGGTCGATACTTCAGGCATCGAGGAGGGGGACGAACTCCAAGTGGACATCGCCGCCGGAGTGGTTAAGAACATCACCAAGGGCGTGACGCTGGAGGCCAGACCGCTGCCGCCGGTGATGATGAAGATCCTCTCCGATGGCGGCCTCGCCGAGCACCTGAAGAAGCACGGCGGGTTCGCCCTGGAAGAAGAGTGAGCAAACGCCTTCCCTTCTTCTTTTATTCGCCGACCCGGATCACGCGGCCCACCGGCCGTCCACGCGGATGTTGCCGAGGGTCTGGTTCACCTGCACGCGGAAGCTCGAACCCCCCGGGTAGTTATCGGACAGGAAGTTCTCCGGGGTGCCGCTGAACCCTCCCAGGTCCGTGACCTCCGGCGTCCCGAGGTTCCAGCCGCAGGTTATCCGGGCCGACGCCTGGCCGGCGAGGTCGAAGCCGAGGCGGACCTCGCCCACGGCATCAACCACCCTCATCCTCACGCTGCCGCCCATGGGCGAGGACTGCGAGAACATGGCAGTGATCGGTCCCGACGATTCCAGCAGGGCAATGTTCCTTGCCCCCAGGACCGTGACGTTGTCCCAGCTGAGGTTCGAGCCTCCGGTGGCGGTCTGGATGCGCACATCGCCGGCGAGCACCGTGCCGTTGGCGAACGACACCGCCGCTCCCTTGGCCGTGGAGTTGAGCTCTAGACCCTCGATCACCACGCCCGCGGCGGTGGCCAGCGATATGCCGCCGGTGCGGACGCTGAGGTTAAGGCCGGTCCTCAGGCCCTCGTCGATCGTGATCGTGTAGTTGACCTTGCGTATCGAGTAGTGAGGCCAGGGGGCGTAGGTGTTCAGGGTCACGTTCACGGCCTGGACGCTGCCCATGGCGTCGGCGGCGGAGCTCGAGGTGACGTTGACCTTCAGCGGCGACCCGTCCCCAAAGACGTTGGCCTTGCCCTCCACCATGGACCTGACCATGACCGCCTCGTTGCCCAGAGGCCGGAAGATGACCTCCAGTTCACCCACCGTCGCTTCGACCCTGAGGTCAAGACGCCCGGAGCCGTCGGGCCCGACGGACATAACGTCATCGATCGCCACCGTCCGCAGGTCGATGAAGATGAGGGGCAGCGAGATGCCCGCCACGATGAGAACGATGATGACGGCCAAGACCTTAGCGGATAGCGTCAGCTTCCCGAGGCGCATCTATGCCCAGCTCCGCCCCGGTCATCGCCCCAGGGCCTAGATAAAGGTGACCACGATGGCCTCATGCCCTCCGGGCGTAGAGGACCGAGAGCGCCGCGGGAACGAGCACCAGGAGAGGGGCGAGGAGGAACAGGAACAGCAGCTCCATGCGCTCTCCCATGTCGATGAACATCCCGACCGCGCCGATGGCCGCGATGATCGCGCCCCATATCATCAGCTGACGTCCGCCGTAGCGGTTGATAATATACCATTTCTCCTCGGACTCGAAGGACTGGCGGACCCTGACCCCGTACCAGTGGTTCATGCCCACCTTTCCTTGGGCCAGGGGCAGGGCCACGGCGAATACCAATGCGCCCATCAGCACGTTGAACAGGCCGGCGGCCAGCCCGGTGACGTCCATGGCCTCAGGCCGGCCTCTGGTAGCCCTGCCATTTCCTCTCCAGCCCGGGGTCGTTGACGGTGTCGAGGACGTACTGAGCGAACTCCTGTCCGGTGGCACCGTTGGACCGTCCGGTCATGACCTTGGCCTTCTCGTACTGGGTGCAGACCTCCAGGGCCATCTCCAGCCTGCGGGCCTTATCCGTGAAGCCGATGTGGTTTAGCAGCATGGCCGCGGCCTTGATCATAGAGGACGGGTCTGCGTATTGAGCGCGTCCCTCGTCCACCATCCTCGGCGCGGAGCCGTGGATGGCCTCGAACATCGCGTACCTCTTCCCTATGTTGGCGCTGCCCGCCGTTCCGACGCCGCCCTGGATCTGGGCAGCCTCGTCGGTGAGGATATCGCCGTACAGGTTCGGCAGCACGATCACCCTGAACTCCTTGCGGCGGTAGGGATCGATGAGCTTGGCGGTCATGATGTCGATGAACCAGTCGTCCCACTTCACCTGAGGGTAGTCCTTTGCCACCTGCTCGGCCACCGACAGGAACTTGCCGTCGGTGGTCTTGACCACGTTGGCCTTGGTGACCACGCTCACCTTGTTGATGCCGTTCTTCGCGGCGTAGTCAAAGCCCAGCCTCAGTATCCTCTCGCTGCCCTGGGTGGTGGCGACGCAGAAGTCGATGCCCAGGTCATCGGTGACGTTTACTCCCTTGCTGCCGAGGACATAGCTGCCCTCGGTGTTCTCCCTGAAGAACATCCAGTCCACTCCGATCTCGGGCACCTTGACCGGCCGTACGTTGGCGAAGAGGTCCAGCTCCCGCCTCATGGCCACATTGGCGCTCTCGATGTTGGGCCAGGGGTCCCCCTTCTTCGGAGTGGTGGTCGGCCCCTTGAGGATGACATGGCAGTCCTTGATCTCCTTGAGCACGTCGTCGGGAATGGCCTTCATGACCTTGACGCGGTTCTCGATGGTGAGGCCCTCGATGGTCCGGATCTCGACCTTGCCGCTCTTGATCTCGTCCTCGAGCATGGCCTCCAGGACGGTGCGGGAGGACTCGGAGATGTACGGGCCGATGCCGTCGCCGCCGCACACGCCGATCTTGATGACCTTCAACCGACCGTAATCGATCCAATCCTGGGCCGACCTCATCTCTTCGACCCTCCTGAGCTGCTCCTCCAAGATCCTGCCGAAGTGCTCCTTGGCCCTCTCGATAGCCTTCACATCAACCATGAACAATCGCCGTCGTTATCAAGGAACAGATATTTGAGCGATTCCCCAAGCGTCTGGACGCTTGCTAGCCGCTGGAAAACGACCTAGGCAGGACAGCGCTCCTCCCGAAGGGACACGCACGGCTGAACACTAAGGTCCACAAGCAGTTCCAGAGGTAGAAGGCCATGGCGCCATGCGTATCTCGCGGCAGCGGCGAGCGAGGGGACGGCTATGCGTCGAACACTTTCCTCTCACAATGGAGAATATGGGACGTGCGCAAGATAAGAGGCAGATGAAGTTAGCACGGTAAGGTAAAAGTGCCTTCATGAAAGAGGACAGGCCGGATTGTTTGCGTTATAGCATCAGAGAAGATGGACGGCATGCAGAGGGTAGCATGCCGGCCCTTCCCGCCCAGAGAACGCTTGGAGTCCTGTCTTTCAACCGACCGACGGCCCCACAGGGTTAGGGATCAAACGGCCTGAGATATTGCAAGATCACCTGGCTATGAGCTTGTGACTCGTGCGCGCTCACGCTGAGGCCAACGCTTTATGAAAGTAGGGTTCTCCTGCTATAACGAAGGCACGCCGACCTTTTCTGTAACGGCAGATGGTCCTCACCTCACTGCCTCCGTCTGCATGGGGCACCGAGCAGGCCGGACCTATCTGGATAGGGAACGGAGCAAACCCTCATCGGCACGGCCACGAAGGCATTGGTCGCACACTTACGGACCGTTGCCCCCATGGCTGGAACTGCAGCAGGATTAACGAAACGATTATTCATCTGCGAACGAATCTCCCTCCGTGGAAGCTGAAGCAAGGTTCATGATCGCTGACCCGGGTGGAAAGGGTACGCAGGGCGAGGGCAAGGTACTGGTGGAAGAGGAAGTGCTGACGATCAAGCCGCTGCAGGGGGGCGCGGTCAACTTCTCGCTTCGAGACGTGGCCGCGATCGATCCCGCTCCGCATAGGATCCCCATAACGCTTATCAACGGCTCCAAGGTGGAACTGTCGATGATGGGGCACCGCTATGATGACGTTCTCCGCGAATTGCACCGTGCCCGCAACGAGCTGATAATGAAGGACCTCCTCATGGGCGAGAAGCTCCGCAAGCAAGGCGTCCGCGGAGAGCTCCGCGGACCGTTCCGCGGAGCGGAGGGCACCTGCGAGGTGCGCCTCTATGACACCGCGCTGGTCCTGATGCCGACCAAGGGCACGCTGGCCAGGGTGCGATACAGCGATATCCGGGGCATCGAGGCCCGAGACTACGTCTTGAGGATCGAGCTGGAGAACGGGGAGCAGCTGGGCATCGGGATGCTGGGACGGGAGCTGGACCCCCTGTGGAAGGGCATATCGGACGCCATGGCCGAACTCGAGTCCAACGTCCAGGCGCTGGTCAGAGACATCTATCCAAGCATATCGTCATCCAACCTGGCCGAGGCCTCCCGCCTTCTGAAAGAGGGCCGAGCAGCCCGTCGTTTCGACCTTGAGAGCGTGGATCCCATGCTGTTCGCTGCCCTTGAGGCAAGGCTCCGGGCCTCTGGCATGGGGGGTGAGTATGACCATCTGACCTCGCTGGGCAAGAAGAACATGGTCCGCATCGGCATCAAGCGCTCCCTGCTCGCCTCGGAAGGAGAGTACATCTGGTTCATGGTCCCCCTGCTGGACAACGAGGGGAACGCAGTGGCCATGGAGGCGACCTCCGGCCCCACCGGGGGAAGGGCCACCTATTTCTTCCGCGTCGCTCCCCGCGAGCGCTATCCGGGAATGGATACCGGAACGCGGAGGGAGGAGGCGGAGGAATGCATGGACATCTTGACGGCGGGGCTTCAGGAGATCAACTTCCGCCGCAAGCCCATCTACCTCAAGGACGAGGATCTCCTTGCGCCGGAGAACGCGAGGTACCGCTTCTCCATCACGCTCATCCCCGCCCTGAGGGACCTGAGGGGCCGCTTCATCGGAAGGGTCGCTCACACCTCCCCGGAGGATTGGACGGTCAAGGTGAACGAGCTGCTGACCTTCAACGCCAATGCAAAGGGTGGCGAGAGGTGGCGCACCGAGTCGTCGGGGGATGAAGTCGAGGAATAATGACAACCTTAATTTATCCAATCCGTACATATCGCCAGGAGGGAGGAGGAGCTTGCCAGGCTACATGAGGCCATGCCGATACTGCGGTGAACTGGTCCCGCCTGATTCCAACGCCTGTCCGATTTGCGGGAAGTGGAACCCGGTGGACGAACTTAGGTGCCCCAAATGCAGGTCGCCGATCAAGGAGAGCTGGAAGTCGTGCTCGCACTGCGGACAGGGACTGAGCGTGGCCTGCCCCGCCTGCGGCAAGACCACGTTCTTCGGGGACCACTGCCAGCAATGCGGCGCGAGGCTGATGGTCAAGTGTCAGCAAAAGAAATGCGGCTTCGAGCAGCCTCCTCTGGGACCGATCTGCTCAAAATGCGGGAAACCGATAGCGGGGGGTAAAAAATGAGCAAGATGATAGCGTTCAATGACAACTACTCGGACGAGAGCACGGATGCGGGATTCACCTTCACCTTCTTCTGCGACAAGTGCAATGAGGGCTACAAGACGCGGTTCATCGCGTCCAAGACCTACAAGAAGAGGGGCTTCTTCGACAACATCGGAAAGATCGCCAGCGCCGCCGGGTCGCTCGCAGGGAGTTCCGGCCTCTCCACCGTCGGCCACACCGGCGGGGACATCATGAGGTCGAAGTTCGAGGGCCAGTCCCCAGCCTGGCACAAGGAGCACGAGGCCGCCTTCGAGGAGGCCCAGAACGAGGCCCGCGGACACTTCCACCGCTGCCCCCGCTGCCAGAGATGGGTGTGCGACAACGACTGGAACGAGGAAGCCTCGCTGTGCGTGGACGACGCGCCCCTGGAGTCGGTGGAGGTCGCCGCCGCCCGGGCGGGCAAGATGAAGGAGGACATAATCAAGAAGGCGTCCGAGACCCAGGTGTTCACCGGCGAGATCGAACAGCGTCAGGCCATCTGTCCAAAGTGCGGGAAGCCTGCCGGCCAGGGAAAGTTCTGCAACAATTGTGGCGCCCCCATGGGTATGCCCAAGTGTCCCCAGTGCGGGGCGCAGAACCCTCCCGGAGCAAGGTTCTGCTCGGAGTGCGGCGGAAAGGTCTGAACAGGTCCGCACCCCGCGCCGTTTGCGCGGGGAAAGCGGGACCTCGGCAGTCAGATACAGGAGCGGAGGCGGTGAGCGCTCGGCCCCACTGGACCAGGAAGTTCTTTACCATATGGACGGGCCAGGCGTTCTCCCTTGTCGGCAGCAACCTGGTGCAGTTCGCCCTGATATGGTGGCTTACCATAGAGACAGGCTCGGCCATCGTGCTGACCTTGGCGATGGTCATGGGCGTCCTTCCACAGGTCTTCCTCACACCGCTCGCCGGGGCCTACGTTGACCGGTGGAACCGCAAGCGCACTATGATCGCTGCCGATGGCCTCACCGCCCTTGTCACCCTGTTCCTGATGGTCTCCTTCGCCCTTGGAACAGTGGACATCGTGCAGATCATGCTCGTCCTCTTGCTCCGCTCCTTCTTCTCCGGATTCCACTGGCCGGCGATGCAGGCGTCCACCACCCTCATGGTCCCGGATGCCCACCTTGCACGGATCAGCGGCCTCAACGAGGCGATTCGCGGCCTGGCATCCATTGCCGCTCCTCCCCTGGGCGCGGTGCTGATGGCCCTCCTGCCGATGTACATGGTGCTCTCAGTGGACCTGATAACCGCGGCCATCGCCATCCTCGCGCTGGTGGCGGTGGCCATCCCCGAGGTGCGCAGGTCGGAGGGCCGCATCGCCAAGTCGGTTATCGCCGACCTGAAGGACGCGTTCCATTACATCCGCTCGTGGAAGGGGGCGCTGTGGATGACCATCATATTCATGCTCATCAACTTCCTCATCAATCCGGCCTTCGCCCTGCTGCCCCTCCTCACGCTGGAGCACTTCGGCGGCGGGG
>JAKIXL010000240.1:0-1688 GCA_022709105.1 Thermoplasmatota archaeon
GCACCAAGAGCGCCCTGGCCATGTACGGTCTCAGCGGATATATCCCGCGGTGATGCTGGCATTCGGCCATCGCGGAAAAGTGATTTATAGTAACCGTGCTATATTGTAAACGTCGGACACCTGTCCGACCGAAGGGGATGGGATGGTATTCAGGCGTAGCGCCGATGCGGACGATGAGATAACCAACACGCTCATTGACCGCGGGGTTTACCGCCTCTCCGAGGTCTATGAGGACGAGGAGATCAAGAAGTTCAAGGACATCCAGGTCCCCTATTCGTTCTGGAGCGCGGTGAAGTACTCGTTCATACTGACCATCCTTCTATGGTGGCTTCCCGTCTTCGGGCAGATGGTGGCCGGCTTCGTCAGCGGCCGCCGGGCCGGGAAGCCTTGGAAGGGAGTGCTGGCCGCGCTGGTCCCCCTCACCATCGTCTTCCTGCTGACGCTCCTGGTGGACAACGGGATAATACCCACCGTGATCAACGGCGTGGACTGGACGCCCTCCCATATCCTGGCAATTGTGAAGAATGGGGTCCCGTTCATAGCCCCCTACATCGTGTTCGTGGAGATGTACCTGACCTCGTTCATCGACACCATCCAGATCGCCACCGACGTCCGGGTGGACATCTACATCATCACCGCCGCCTTCGCCTACATCGGCGGCATCCTGGCCGAGCAGTCGAGGCTGGAGATGAACTACGTGGCCAAGCACGGCGGCAACTCCATGACCGTGGTGGTGGGCGGCAACGAAAAGGCTCAGAAAGAGACATCGGTCGAGGAGAGGCCGGTCCGGGGAAGGCGCCCGGTATCGGCCAAGCCCATCAGGACCAGGCAGGAGCAGAAGGTCATCCGCTTCGGTGACCTGAAGGACCTGACCACCGCCAGCGACGAGGAGTACGTCCAGGAGTATGCGGAGAAGGGGGAGCAGTGGTACGAGGAAGGCGAAGAGCCCGATGACGAGGTGCCGCGCAACATCGCCGGATTGGCCAAGAGGTCCTCCAAAGACTCTGGAAAAGGGCAAGAACCTGAAGCCAGGCGATTGGAAGTTCATCTAGGTCAGCTGGATAATTTTTTATAGCCCTATCATTTGTGGTCCTTTGGCGAGAGAAGGATGTTCTGCCCTAAGTGCCATAAGATAATGAAGCCGGACAATGGGAAGTTTGTGTGCAGGAACCCGGACTGCAAGCATGAGGTCATCAAGAACGGGGAACCGGTCTGCTTCACCACGAGCGGGAAGGAGAGGGAGATAGCCGTTATCGATGGGAACGCCCCCACCCTGCCGCGCACCCGGATAGACTGTCCGAAGTGCGGCTATCAGGAGGCGTTCTGGGTCCTACGGCAGACCAGGGCGGCGGACGAGCCGGAGACCAAGATCTATAGGTGCGTCTCCTGCGGCCATTCCTGGCGTGAGTATTGAGGCCTGTCGTTCGCAGAAAAGTTATAATTAGCACAGGGCTTTACTGTGGAGGAAGGGGACCCAATGTTTCAGGCCAAACTCAGATCCGATACCCTCAAGGGGGTCGTTGACGTCGTTTCCACGCTCATCGACGAGGCCAAGTTCAAGATAGGCGAGAACGGCATCCAGCTCAAGGCTGTGGACCCAGCCCATGTGGCCATGGTCGACCTTAACCTGAGCAAGGAGGCCTTCGAGCAGTACTCGGCGACCGAGACCGACCTCGGACTGGATCTAG
>JAKIXL010000240.1:1698-2385 GCA_022709105.1 Thermoplasmatota archaeon
CCTGGTGAGCACCGAGGGCATGAGCGATCCCAAGGTCCCCAACATCACCCTTCCGGCGCGCATCACCATCGCCGTCGACGAGCTCCAGAGGGGCATCAAGGCCGCCGAGAGCATATCCGACCATGTGGCGCTGAACGCTAATGCGGAAGGGTTCGAGATGGTCTCCGACGGCGACACCGACTCGGTCAGCCTGAAGCTGCCCAAGGCGCTGCTGGTGGACCTTCAGTGCTCGGAGAGCATCCGCTCCCTCTTCCCGATGGACTATTTCTCGACCATCATCAAGGCCATCCCCAGCGGGACCAACGTCACCATCAACCTGGGCAATGACCTGCCGGTCCGGCTCGACTTCGACATCGCGGGGGGCAAGGGCAGCGTGCGGTACCTGTTGGCGCCCAGGATCGAGAACGACTAAAGGCGCAGCTCCTTCACTATCCTGCTCTCCGCCTCCGGGACCTTCACCTCCACGGTGATGAGTTCCCTCAGGCCCGAGCGCGCTATCTTCTCCTTCAGCAGTTCGTCCACTTGATAGATCCCGGCCGAGTTGTTCATCGTGATGTCGATGAGGATGGGGCGCTCCTTGCCCTTCCCCACCCGCACCTTATCGATGGCCAGGGCACTTACCGAGTGGATGTTCACCGAGCCGCTGGCGAAGGGGATCCGCGCCCTTCCCTTCTCCATGTCCAGGGC
>JAKIXL010000241.1 GCA_022709105.1 Thermoplasmatota archaeon
AGGTCGAGGAGTACATCTACGGGCTTCTGGGCGACGGGAAGAAGATCATGGGCTTCGGCCACCGCGTGTACCGTGCCGAGGACCCCCGGACGAAGCATTTGCGCAACATCGTGCAGAACCTCTGCAACCAGAAAAGGACCATGGAGCTCTACAACAAGTGCACGACCATCGAGGGGATCGTGCATCAGAGGAAGAACATCTATCCCAACGTGGACTTCTATGCGGCGGTCGCCATGGACGCACTGGGTATCCCCAAGGATTACTACACCCCCTTCTTCGCCGCCAGCAGGATAGTGGGCTGGGTCGCCCACATCATCGAGCAGTACGAGGACGCCGTCCTACTTCGTCCGCTCTCCAACTACGTGGGGGAGTTCGGCAGGCCGTTCGTGCCGATCGAGAAACGCTGAGGTCGGTTTCGCGTCCCGTTCCAATCGTCCGGGTACTCATTAAATAATCCGCAGAGGGAATCGATATCGATCATCGTTCGGTCGAGGTCGATGACATGCCTTCCGCTAACCAGGACCAGATGCTTCACCATCTGAAGCAGTGGGCGGACCGTACCGGATACCAGGTCGGTCCGATCGAGGACACCGGGAACGACTTCATCCTGGAGGTGACAGAGAGGGAGAGCTTCCCCAGCGTGCAGTTCATCCATCAACGCAAGGAACATCCGCACCTCCTGGTCGTGGGGCAGGTCAAGGTGCCCTCCGAGGACCGCGAGCTTCTGAAACAGACCATGGGCGAGGGTTTCAAGCAGTTCATCTGGGACCTGAAGTTGTCCCTGCTGGACAAAGGGGTGGACTTCATCGTCATCGGCGAGGACGACTCGGACCCGGACGCCTGGGAGGTGCACCTGAGGATCTTCGTGAAGGAATTCGATCCCAACCTTCTGCAGAGCTCCTACACCAAGGTCAAGAACTCTCTCATCTCGGTCATCTGGTCGTACAAGAAGGCCCTGGACCAGGCGGCCATGTTCACGACCGTCAGTTCCGATACGTTCGCGGTCCCAAGTGAAGGTGCGGGCATGGATTTCGCCGATGGTCCAGACCGAACCCGCCGGATAATGAACGTCATGGCCAACACCGGGGTGATCATGATGGTCACCCTGATGGACGGCTTCGCCCAGACCATGTTAGGAGCGGCCGGGGCCATGGCCTCTGGCTTGGCCGAGGCTTTCGGCGACGAAGAGGCCGCGGACCAGGCGGTCGAGGATATCGAGCGGGGAGCGCCGGAAGCTAAGCAGCAAATGATGGGCATGATCTCCGAGATGAGAGAGCAGCTCTATGCGCAGATGGCGGACAAGGCGGAGCAGATATCGCCGCTCCTCGCCGACCGGATCTTCGATAGGGGGCCGGAGATCGTGGATACGTACGAGCTCGGTCTGCCCAGGCTCACCGAGGAGCTGGATGACGCGACCATAGCCGAATACGCCAAGCTGCTGGTTCAGGAGGACAGGTTCTTCACGGAGATGTTCGGCAAGCTGAGCACCTGGATGAACGATCTCCCGCAGCTTCCGAAGTGAACCGCCTCAGTCCAGCTGACCTTGGAAATATTCCAGGTGGGCCGGGCAGCGGCATCGCTTGTTCCAGGGTTCTGGACATCTGCGGATGGTCCTCACGAGGCCATCCCCCTTTTCCTTGGCTATGGGTCCCTGCACCGATGATGTCTCCTGGTCGAGGAAGCGGTCATGTAATATCTCCAGGGTGTAGACGCCGCAATCAGGGCAGAAGAAGTAGGATTCGGTCCATTCGTCCCCCATCAAAGAGCCGGATATGGAGGCCGACGGCCCGCCTTCCTCATCGTCCAGCACCGTTCCGCATTTGGAACACTTCAACATGAATATCCTAACCATACAGGGGCCGAGGAAATGATGACCTTTTGCATTCGCGGTGCTCAGAGAAGGCCTGCCAACCTTCTCAGCCGTTCGCCTTCCAGCCGGTGGACGGTCCAGTCGGACATGGGGATCGCGCCCATGCCCCTATAGAAGGAAAGGCTCGGTTCGTTCCAATCCAGGCACCACCAGTCCAGTCGTTCGCAACCTCTTTCCACCGCGATCCTGGCCAGGCAGGAGAACATCACCTTGCCCAGGCCAAGGCCGCGGCATCCCTCGTCCACGAATAGGTCCTCCAGGTAAAGGTTGGCCTTGCCTAGGAAGGTGGAGAAGTTGTGGAAGAACAGAGCGAAGGCCACCGGTCTCCCGTCGAGTTCACCGATGATCACCTCCGCCTGATGCTTCTTGAAAAGCGAATCGAGCAGAATGTCCTCGGTTGCCACCACCTGATCGGCGAGTTGCTCGTACTCGGCTAGTCTCTTGATAAACTCCAGTATCGATCCCACGTCCTCTGTCGTGGCCAACCGCACAACGAACCCCGGC
>JAKIXL010000242.1 GCA_022709105.1 Thermoplasmatota archaeon
GTATGGCCGATGAGGACAGGAAGCGGGAACACCGTCCTGCGCATCCGACCCTCATAATCATTGTCGATCATCATCCAGTCGTTCCTCTCGTTCAGGACGGATGCGATCTCCTCGGGCGTCTTGGAATCGATCACCTGCCTCCAAGCAGTTTCAACGATAGTTCGGTAATAGTTCTGCGTGGCGTTGAAGTCGAAGCCCTCCACCTTCTTGGAGGTCGCCTTGATAAGGTCCACAAGGCAGATCCTCAGCATATTGCGGTCCATGGTTCCGTCCGGCCTGATCGCCCCTAGGTACGCGTTCTCATATGCGTGCTCCCCGGTCTCCGATAGCTTCTGCAGGCGCATCGGCAGCGATTCCGAGAGCACTTTGACCTTACCTTTCCTGATGAGACCAAAAAGGACCATGGTGGCGACATCCTCCAGAGGACGTTCCATGATTATCGCCGCCTCCACCGCGGTAAGGTCCCTCCTAGGGCCAGCACCTACCACGCTCAGCTTTGGATCGAAGTAGTCCTCTCGCCGCTTGGCCGCGCTGCGGACCGCGGATATCATGCCCCCAATGATTATCGCGATGAAGGTCAGTGGGAACAGCAGGCATGTAAGGGCGATCATGTCGTCGATTATGTTGCCTCCGCCGCCGAGGTTGGGATCGGTGGTCGGATCATAATGGACCTGTACATAACTGGCGGGGAAACCCACGCCGACGTCAAAGGCCCCCCTGGCCTGGTCCTTCGGGTTCACCCCGGTGGCCTCCCATGCAACGACTCCTCGTCCTAGGGAGCTGTCGAAGTAAGCGGCGTTGAACGGCTGGTTCTCCAACCAGGTGGTTTCGTTGAGGTCGGTCATGCCGGCCGGCAGGATGATGGAGGCGTTCAGCAGACCGGTGTTCCCGACCTGAAGTTCGGTATCGAACCAGGTAGGTGTGAAGGCGACCCCTGCCCGGTCGGCCACCTGTGGGTCGGAGTAGACCATATGTGGATTATTGATGTGGAGGTAGAGAGCGAACGAGCCTCCGCCCTGCACCTCTGATACGGTCGCAGGATCGAGCTCCACCGCGATCCCGGGATGCACATATGATGAGTCGTGTATCTGCCGCGGACTGCGTTCATGGCCGTTCACAACAATGCGCGCGGACGCTGTCGATAGGTCATAAAGGCTGTTGGGCATGCCAACATCCACACCGTCCAGGTAGCCGATGTTGGTGAAAACGAACTTATAATCTATGTCCACGCTGCCGTCCTGCATGACAGTTACATTGACCCTTTCCTCTGATACAGAGAAGGAATAATCCTGAGCCGATGCGATACTGACCGGACCGGTCGGCAGAAGAGACATCATCGCCAGGGCGACGATGGCCAGCATCAACAGCGCTCGCCCCTTTACCATCTGGGAGCCTCCTCCAGCGCATAGACGGTGCCACAGTAGGGGCATTTGACCATCACGCCCCCTTGGACCACGCGGAGGTCCTTGTCCTCAAGCGGGGCCCCGCAGGAGCGGCAGGTGAGCTGTTTCTGATCGAGCTTTCCCGAACCGCTCATCTGAACGTTGAAGGTCTGATTGATCAGTTTAGGCTTGGCCGCCTCGATCTTCTCCACTCGGTAGATATAGAACAATAGTCCGGCGGCAACGATCGTCATGACCGCCCCGGCAGCAATGTTCTCGATTCCATCGGCGATGATAAATACGCCGCCCAGTAAGATCAGGAATATCGCTAGGACAGTGATCAGGCCGCTCATCAGCTTGCTCATATGTTCCCTTGTAAAGGCAATCGTCCGACCATCTCTTAAAGCTAGTTACCAGTATGCCGGCCATATGCCGATGGGCTTGGTACGAGGGACCCGAACGCCACAGACGGACTTACTGTCGTTGGACGGGCCTGGTTCTGGAGGCGACCCCAGGCGTGAAAGGGCCGTTCCATTTTAGGCCGTTGGAATGGAGGACGAACGGGCGTTCCCGCTCGACCCATAAGGTCACCTTTCTCGAACCAGGACCTCGCCCGTGGTCACCTTGGACATGCGGACCATAGTGCCGGACCATTTATCACAAAGGGTCCCAATCATGCTCTGTGGCATTGCGTTGGAGAGTAATTATCAAATTTCAAAATAAATCTGGCTCCTCGTAATTAATCATTATCTCAAGTGATAATCGTATGCAAAACCTCTTGAAATATCCCGTTTTGGTTGGAGCACAGCTCTGTCGAAACAGAGAGGGATGCCTATTGGAAAGAAAAATAAGCAAACTAGCGGCAGCTATGGCGGTAATGGCCCTTTTATTACCGGGATTGCTGCTGGTGTCCAACATTCCGACCTCTTCGGCCGCTGCTC
>JAKIXL010000243.1 GCA_022709105.1 Thermoplasmatota archaeon
TCCAGATCAGCACCTTCTCCGTCCCGTGCTCGGGGCACTCCTTGATAAGGTAGACCCTATCGTCCTCGACCACCTTGGTGACCGGGATGGTCTTCAAGCATTTGGGGCAGAGTCCCTTGGTATGACCGATGACCTCGCTCATTTCATTCACCGTGCTATCCGAATGGAATGGCGTGCGCCACTATTCTACTTTTTGTCGAAAATCTGAGTGGCGCTTCCGCAAGGCCGTGGAAAATAAAAGGAAAGGCCGCGTTTAGCGGCCTGAAGTCGTTTTAAGCGCGCTTCTTCTCGAAGAGACCCTCGGCAGCGGCCAGGGTCTTGATGGCCAAGTACTCTTCAACCCAGGCGTCCCCGGTAGCGGGGTCGACCAGAGCCGGACCGTTCCTCTTGACGGTCATGTACTCCATCTCGACGTGGCCCTGAGCGACCGGCTTTCCGGCGTGGGTCTTCCATTCCGTCTCGGCCATGATGTTGACGACCTTGCCCAGCGCCATCTTGTGCGCGTAGGCGGTCTTGACAACGGCAGTTCCGGATCCGGAGAGGTCGCTGACGACGTAGACCGTGAGGCCGCCGATGACCTTCTTGGCCAGCCCGTCATTGCCCTTCTTGATGTACTTGCCGGTCTGGGCAGCGGTGTTCACGACGTCCAGGACGTCGGATTCCTTCAGGCCCCTCTTCGCGATGAGCTCCTTAACGTTGGCGGGTATTGTAACAGTTACCATTTTTATCACCTCACCATGTTCCGTAGGTACCGAAGTCCCTAGCCGCCTTGACCAGGGCCAACATCTGACCGGGTATGGTGTACGGAGGAGTCTCGCAAGCAGTACCCAGGATGTAACCCTTCTTTGAGTCACGGCCCTGGAGCAGCTGCTCCTTGGCAGCGTTGTACACCTTGTTCGGGTTGTTGTCGATCATCAGCTTGGTGTCGACGGATCCCATGCAGGTCGCCTTGTCCTGGAAGGTCTCCTTCAGCAGGGCGGACGGGAAGGCGTTCCTTCCCTGGTAACCAACGTGGAACACAGTGAACGGGGACCACATCAAGCCGTCCTTGAAGTACTTGTAGTCGGTCTGGTGGTTACCGCAGAGGTGATAGAACACCTGCGGGCCAGCTCCGTGCTTGAAGCATCCGTCCACGTACCGGTACATGTTCTTCACGGAGTACCTCTCGACGCCCTCGTCGCTGAAGATGTCGTTGTTGCCCAGGACGGACCCGACGATAAGCATCGCCATGCCGTACTTGTCAGCCATCGCCTCAGCGCCGTTGATCGCGCAGTCGGTGTACTTCTGCACCAACTTGTCCGCCGCCTCGGGCTCAGTGAAGGTCCACATGATGAAGTTCTCGACACCGACCAACTCTGCGGCGGCTCCGACCAGGTCGAAACCATAGGAGATAGGCACCAACGTCATTGGCAAGTTCTTGGATACGTAGTCGTAGAGCCTATAGAACTTGGGTACGGTGGCGAACTCACCGGTGGTCTTTATCAGTTCCTCCTTGGTGGGAACGTGCATCTTGTCGACGTCCTCGGGGTCCGAGTAGATCGGCCCAGTCGAGATCGGCGGCAGGGTCTCCTTGTATTGTAGCTTCAATCCGAACTCAGTGACCCACGGCAATGAGAAGAACCAGTGCGTGACTGGCAGCAGGTCAAAGAGATGGGATATGTAGCCAACACAGTGGATACCCAACTCCGGTTTTTCATAGAAGTCCCTGATGGTATACCCGCAGGCCACAGCGGCGTTGGACAAGATGATCGGGTCCACGTCTATGCGGTCATGTGGGTTGTCCACGAAGGGGCTCGCAAAGCGCTTGGTGGCATTACCGTGCCACCTGCTATCCATGGCTGGAAACATTTCTTCGTAGCCCATAGAAATCCCCAGTCCACTAACCTCATGGACCCTATATAATGGTTGTTGATGGCTTGTGAAAAAAAGTTTCATTAACGCACTATACTGGGGTAATAAATAGAAATATTTTTCAAATAGAAAGACTATGATTAAAAATAATTACAAAAATAATGCAACTTTTTATCATTTTAATGAATGTTAATGATGACCTCCCGGACCGTGTGGTTCAGGCCAGGCGCTGGTAGGCGGCCACGAACAGGAAGATCCCGGCGGCGCTGAATACGATAACCCCGCTGGTGGAAACGCTGAAGAGCACGGAGAGCACGATGCCTAGGACCGCCGCCGCCACCCCAAAGACGGTCGACGCGATCAAGGTGGTCTTGAATGACCTCTTGAGCTGCAGGGCGGTGAGACCGGGCAGCACCATCAGCGCGACGACCAGGATTATCCCTATCACCTTTATCGACAAGGCTATGGTC
>JAKIXL010000244.1:0-1993 GCA_022709105.1 Thermoplasmatota archaeon
GTCTCTGACCGTGAGCCGCTCTTCCGCGGGGAGGCCGCCGTATGGTCCAGATTCTCTATGCCGGGCTTGTCCCTGAGCACAGCATGCCCGAGACCGATGGGCCGGCGCTCTTCCAAGTGGTCCGAGGGCACATGATGGTGGTGACCGAGGCTGGCCTTGCGAGAACCATCAGGTTGAGCGTTGGATGGAGCGGAAGGACGGCGAGGTGCGCTGCATCGTGGTCCGCGAAGGCCTGACGATGGACGCCAACGGCCGCGTCAACAAGGTCGCAGGGGTCGGCCAGGACGCGACCGGACGACTGGGGGGGGGCGACGAAGTAAGTGGATATCTCCCCTATATAGGCCGCCTCGGCCATGGGCCTCCCTGCCCTGCGGTCAGGTGCATGTTTTATCAACTGGTCCGTCCTCGCCTTATGTGATGGCGCCGGATGCGCAGTTCTTTGATGATGGGGCCCGCCGCTGCGAGGTCCCGGACCTGGCCCCTCTGAACGGCGAGCTTCGAGGGGCCCTTATGATAAGGCATGCCGAACGGTACGGCAGGGACGTGGCCCTTCACTCCGACGGCCTGACCCCTGCCGGCAGAGAGCATGCCAGGAGGTTGGGCCGGCGGATCGGTGGTCGCCGAGAGGTCCGCCTGTTCGCGTCCCCGGTGCAGCGGTGCGTGGACACCGCCTCCCTGATCGCCGAGGGAGCGGGCCTCGACGCGGAGGTCACCGTCACCACCATGTTGGGATTGCCGGGGACCTACGTCATCGACGAGGAGGAGGTGGACAGGCACCTGGCGGTCATGGGTCTGCACCGGTTCGCCGTCGAATGGGTCAACGGGCGGATACCGGCAGAGGCCATGGCGCCTGTGGAGCTGGGAACGCAGGCGCTCATGGACTGGGTCCTGGGAAACGCCCGGGAGAGGGACGGCCTCCTGGACATCTACGTTGGGCACGATCTCTTCCTGACGCCGGTCCTCGTCAACCATCTGGGCTACGACATCGCCTCGGCCGGCCTGCTGGGCTTCCTCGACGGCTTCACCGTGACGGTGGAGGACGGGAAAGCGGTGCTATCGTATGGCGGTAAGCGGGCGCCCCTCTGATCGGCCCTTGGCGGACAGCTCGCTCTGACATGAGCGAGCGCGATATCGGTCTCGAGGCGTTCTCCGCTCCTCTACTTCCTCGTTTCCTTGGTCATGGACATGGACGCGATGCTGCCGCACGTCTCCATCGAGGTGTCGAGGTCCAGGAAGTCAGACACCTTCCTGATCTCCTCCTCCGACCTCTGCAGCGTCCTCTCCGATATGAGCTTCCTTCTCTGTTCCGCCGGGGCGTTCAGCAGGCTCGCCTTCTCATATTCTTCCATCTTCTCGGTCATGTCCTCCGGAAGACAACCGCACTCCTTCAGGGCCTTGAAGCCCTCGCTGCAGAAGAACGCGTCGATCTGGATGCGTCTCTTCGTCAGATGGCCGAAGCGCCCGATGACCCGGCAGATGTTGTCGCGGTCCTCCGGGCTCAGCTGCTCGGCGAACTCGTACTCCTCGATCCTCTTCAGGCTCAGTATTATTGGCTCCAGCGAATCCGTGGTGACCACGTACACCTTGTAGTCGCCCTGGTTGAAGGTGTATTCCTCGAACCGGTCGATGGTGTTCGTCGGAACGACGAGGAACACGTCCTTCTTCACATCCTTCTCCCTCACGTACTTCTGGACGTCGCCGGCCTGCTTCTTGACATAATCCGGGAAATTGGTCAGGTCGTCGCCCTGGGGGCTCTTGGCGTCGAAGACCACGAACTCCTCGCAGATCTTCAGCGTGTTGTCCGGCTTCCCCTTGAACGGAACCTTCTCCTTGCCGAGGTACTCGATGGCGTGCTTCTGGCACAGCGCTTTCAGCGTTTCCTCGACCCGGCGCTCGTGGTTCAGCCAGGTGCTCTTCATGGACTCGAACCGGGCGGCGATCTCGTCCTCCCGCTCCTTGTCCAGCCGGAGCTTGTCGTTCCGGAGCGAGATCA
>JAKIXL010000244.1:2003-2297 GCA_022709105.1 Thermoplasmatota archaeon
CTCCACCTCGCCGATCTTGCGGGCATGCTCATCGGCCCTGGAGTCCTCCAAGCTCTCGAACTGGGTGATCGTCTTGTTCCTCTCCGCCAGCGTTGCGCTCAGCTCCTCGAGCTTTCTCCTGCTGCCGTCAAGCTCGACCTCCAGCTCCTTCGCTCGTTCGGCGCTTCCGTCCCTCGAGGTGATGGCCTCGGCGAGCTTTCTCTCGAAGGCGGCGATCTCGGCGTTCTTGTCCTCGATCTGGTGGACCAGTGTGACCACCTGGGCCCTTAGCTCGGCGATCTGGTTAAGGTTGCC
>JAKIXL010000245.1 GCA_022709105.1 Thermoplasmatota archaeon
AAGATCCGATATGGCTCTTGGACCTCCGGTCACGGGAGCCGGCCCATGTGTCTTTCCCAACGCCGCTCTCCATTTAATGATAAGGTCCCCCGCCCATCAATGGTAAGGGACCCGTTAGGGAACGATCACTTCCCGTATTTCCTTTTCACCTCTGGAGTGTACCTCCTCAGCAGCGCTGCGTTGCTGACCACCGATACCGAGCTCATGGCCATCGCCGCGGCGGCCACGATGGGATTGAGCAGCAGTCCAAAGAACGGATACAGCACCCCTGCGGCAATGGGGATGCCTGCGGAATTGTAACCGAGCGCCCAGAACAGGTTCTGGCGTATCTTGGTCAACGTCCTCTTGGAGAGCTGGATGGCGGCCACCGCATCGAGCAGGTCGCTTCGGATCAGAACTATGTCCCCGGTCTCCATGGCCACATCGGTACCGCTGCCTATGGCGATGCCTACGTCCGCCTGCGCCAGAGCCGGCGCGTCGTTCACTCCGTCCCCTATCATGGCCACCCGTCTGCCCTCGGCCTGCAGCCTGGCAACTTCCTGTGCCTTGTTCTCCGGCAGGACTTCGGCGATGTAGCGGTCGATGCCCACCTGGGAGGCGATGACCTTTGCTGTCCGGGGGTTGTCCCCGGTCAGCATGAGCACATCGATCCCCATCTCCTTTAGCTCGGAGACCGCCTCCTTGGACGTCTCCTTCACCACATCGGCAACGCCTATTATGCCTATGAGAGCGGGGCCCGAGGACACCAGCATTGCGGTGCGGCCCTCCTCCTCCATGCGCTGCAGGTCGGTCTCCGCTACGGACATGGATATCCCGTTGGAATCCATCATCCTCCTGTTTCCTATGAGAACTGTCCGCCCGTCGACAACTGCCCTCACTCCCTGCCCGGGAACGGCCTCGAAGCTATCAGCATCAGGGACCGATACGCCGTCTCTCATGGCCCGGCGGACGATGGCCTCGGCCAGAGGATGCTCGGAGCTCTTCTCCACCGCGGCGGCGGTTCTCAGGACATCGGCCTCGGTGCCATCCAGGACCAAGATGTTGGTGACCTCCGGTTCTCCTTTGGTGATAGTGCCGGTCTTGTCCATGATCACCAACTGGACCTTGCCTGTGTTCTCCAGGGCCTCAGCGCTCTTGAACAGTATGCCGTTCTCGGCCCCCTTCCCTGAGCCGACCATGATTGCCGTCGGCGTGGCCAGGCCAAGCGCACAGGGACACGATATCACCAGGACAGAGATGAAAATGATCAGTGAGAACACGAACCCCTCGTCCCCTCCCACGAGAACCCCGTAAGCGTAGAGATACCAGATGAAGAACGCCACTGTGGCGATGACTATGACCGCCGGCACGAACCATGCCGACACACTGTCGGCATACCTCTGTATGGGGGCCTTCGATGATTGGGCATCCTCCACCAGTCTGATTATCTGCGCCAAAGCGGTGTCCTTTCCCACCTTGGTGGCTCGGACCTTGAGGACCCCGTTCTTGTTGATGGAACCGCCGACCACAGGTGATCCCGAGGTCTTGTCGATCGGTATGGACTCACCGGTGATCATGCTCTCGTCGACCGCGGAACTGCCATCCTCCACCGTTCCATCGGTAGCGATCTTCTCCCCAGGGCGAACGATGAACAGATCATCGACCTTCAGGAGCTCGACCGGGACCTCTATCTCGGCCCCGTCCCTGACGACCCTGGCGGTCCGGGCCTGTAGTCCCACTAGCTTGCGTATGGCCTGAGACGTCCGCCCCTTGGCCTTGGCCTCAAGGTATTTGCCGAACAATATCAGGGAGATGATCATGGCCGAGCTGTCGAAGTAGGTGTGATGATGGAAAGGTATCAGCGATGGGAAGAACACCACGGCCACTGAATAGAAGTACGCGGCCGATGAACCCATTGCGATCAAGGTATCCATGTTCGCGCGGCGGTTCTTCAGAGCGTAATAGGTGCCCAGGTAGAACTGGAAGCCTGCTATGAACTGAACCGGGGTGGCCATTATGAACAGCAGGAGGTTCTCGAACCCGGATATGCCCAGCGCCGCCCCCCAGCCGAAGAAGTCGAACCCGATCATGAGGACCATTATCGGAACGCTCAAGGCAAGGGAGAACACAAGAAGGGTCAACTGTCTCTTCTGTTCCTTCTCTCTTTCCGCCATCTCTGTGTCCAGAGTCTCGGACTCCAGCACCTCGTAGCCCGCGTTCACGATGGCGGCCTTAATCGCTTCGAGGGTCACCATCTCCGGGTTGAATCGAACCATGGCCTTCTCCGTGGCCAGATTGACACTGGCGG
>JAKIXL010000246.1:0-254 GCA_022709105.1 Thermoplasmatota archaeon
CCTCGACAGGGGCCCGAAGCGCACCGGCGTGTTCTTCCGCCTCACCGGCTCCACGCTGCACGTCACAACCAGGCGCGATGATCTGATCGAGATCGAGCTTGCCGGAAAGCGCTCGTTCGGGTGGGCGCTGGGCAAGAGGGCGGACCGCATCATCTTTGACGCGGAGGACAGCGGCGCCTTGCTAGCCGCTCTGAAAAGGTGAGCTATTCCCGCCAATCCAAACCGAGCGTTCTCAGTCCGAGCTTGGGGATGAG
>JAKIXL010000246.1:264-2271 GCA_022709105.1 Thermoplasmatota archaeon
TCTTCCGCTTGTGTGCGGTGCGGAGATGCATCGACCGGACCTTGCGCACCTGGGCCAGGGATATGGAGGTCTCGGCCGCCACCGCCTCATCGCTGAGGGAGCGCTCGAAGCCGAACAGCACCTGGTCCAGCTCATCGTAGGTTATGCCCATCTCCCCCTCGTCGGTCTGTCCCGGCCACAGCCCGGCCGACGGCGCCTTCTCGATCATCGCCTCCGGAACACCAATCTCCCTGGCCAGCTGCCTGACCTCCGTTTTATAGAGATCGCCAATGGGAAAGAAATCCGCGCCCCCGTCCCCGAACTTGGTGAAGTAGCCGGTCAGTAGCTCGCTCTTGTTGCTGGTGCCCATGACCGCCCTCCCCATAAGCCAGGCGTGATGGAACAGGACGATCATGCGGCACCGGGCGGCCACGTTGCCAACGCATTCCTTCCTATCCGGCTGGGGCAACATGGAACGGAAGGCCTCGACCGCCGGGGCGATCTCCACCACCGATAGTGGTATGCCGAGCTCATTGGAGAACTCCTCGGCATCCCGCCGGTCCTCCTCGGACGTGGTGGAGGCGGGCATGAATATGTTGAGCACCTTCTCCGGCCCCAGGGCATCGGCGCACAGCTTGGACACCGTCACCGAGTCCAAACCTCCGCTGAGGCCGACGACCACGCCGTTCCCGCCACATTCTTCGACCTTCTGGCGGATGAAGGCCTCGATGGCCGGACGGGCATACTCCTTCAGCTTCGGCCTCATATGGGGCAGGGAAGAAGGTACGCTCTTTTATCTCTTGCCTTGCCATCATGCTCCCATCATGTTGCGCATCGCCCTTGCCCAGGTTCCGTGTGCCCTCGGCGATAAGAAGAAGAACGTCTCCCGCATGAGCGAGGTGGTCAGAAGCGGGGATGCCGACCTGTACGTTTTCCCTGAACTGTACCTAACTGGTTACATGGTCCGCGACGACGTCTTCCGCCTGGCCGAGGGAACGGACGGGGCGAGCGTGAGGGCCGTGGAGAGACTGTGCGACGAGCATGGCGCGCACGTCCTCTTCGGCATGCCCGCCTGGGACGAGCAGGTGCCGGGGGTCCTTCGCAACAGCGCTGTCCTGGTGTCCCCGGACGAGGTCGTCCAGCGGTATGACAAGGTCAACCCGGCGAGCTTCGGGCCGTTCGAGGAGTCCCTGTACTTCGGCGCAGGAACGACCGGCGCGCTCATGGACATCGAGGGCCGGAAGGTAGGGGCGGTCATATGCTACGATCTCTTCTTCCCCGAGCTCTCGAGATCGTATGCTCTAGCCGGCGCCGAGGCCATCATCTGCATCTCCGCCTCGCCCGTGACCTCGCGCGAGTACTTCGAGAAGCTCATCCCGGCGAGGGCCATCGAGAACACGGCGTACATGGTCTACGTGAACCAAGTCGGGACCCAGCTGAACCAGGTGTACTTCGGCGGCGGGGAGGCGTGCGGCCCCCTGGGGGGAAGGCTGGTCAAGAACAAGTACTTCGAGCGGGACATGGGGACGTTCGAGATGTCCGTCGATGAGATCAGGGCTGCCAGGCGGGGGCGTCCCACGCTGCGGGACGCGCTCTCCCGCTGAGCGCGGCCTCAGCTGTCGTCGATGATCCGGCACGGACATGTCATGTCCGCACAGGGGAGGGCGTGCGAGCCCTTTTCCGTGTCCCTCTTCCTCCCCGGCCGCTTCCCCTCGGCCCTCTCCGGAAGCCTGTCGATCGGCCGAGCCAGCTCCTTTTTGAGCTCCTCCATCGCGTCCTCGTCTTTTCTGATGATCGCCATCACGCTCACGATCATTTATTCCCATCCTCGTTCAGCTCACTTCTCCCGGGAGGTGGACGAAAACCGCATTTACGAGCCAAAGGGTGGCCTGATCGTGCAGTGCTGAAAATGGGCCTTTCGATAGAACGAGAGGATCTCAGGTCTTGGTTGTTGCCCACGGGCTTGAACGCGACGTCGTTCGTCGGATGAGCGATAGAGTGAACGAGCTTCCTGCATCGATGGTGGCG
>JAKIXL010000247.1 GCA_022709105.1 Thermoplasmatota archaeon
GCTTGGTGGAGCTCTTCTCCAGAGCGTCCAGGTCCAGGTCCGAGCAGTCATAGAGCCCGAATATGGACTCGCAGTGGGTGCTCGTCGCCCGCAGGAGGTTCAGCCGGTCCTCCTTCACCTTGGGGAACGTCTCCTCATGAGGAATGACGTTCCCTGCCTCGTAGCCCTCCGAGCGAAGGATGCCGATGATGCCGGTGCGAGCGAGCCATCGATCCCCGTCCTTGAACCCCTGGCGGTAGAGCCGGGCCGCTTCCTCATATCGGCCGTCCACCGCGCCCAGTGTGATCTTGGTGATGTTGTACGGCTTGGACTGCAGCTTGGCCTGCTCCTCCGGGGAGATAATGTCGTACGGAGGGGAGACGCGATCAGCGATGTCCTCGCCCTTGCTCAGGTGCGGCAGGACGCCGCGGAAGGGACGGAAATCGACCATAGGAACGAGAGAGTAAGGGGCACCTGGTTCAAGAGGATTGCGACCGCCTCCGGGGCGAAACATCTTTATGCGTTCGTCATTTAGAGAGCAGGGCCCGGGGTGCTACCGATGAATCTGATCGAGATGATTAATGAATGGATACTTGCCCTAATCAGTTCGTCAGGATACCTCGGGATATTCCTGGCGATGTTCGTGGAAGGCATCTTCACCCCTATACCAAGCGAGCTGATCATGCCCTTCGCCGGCTACCTGGCCTCAACCGGGGAGCTGAACTTCGTGCTGGTCATCATTGTGGGTTCGGTGGGAGCGGCGGGTGGCTCCACCATCGCCTACCTCGTGGGAAAGAAGCTTGGAAGGCCGTTCATCGAGAGGTACGGAAGGTTCATCGGCCTTGGGAAGGAGGACCTGTGCAAGGCCGACGCCTGGTTCGTCAAGTGGGGCAACTACGGCATACTGATCGGCCACGCCGTGCCCGTCATTCGTTCCATCATCTCCTTCCCGGCAGGCATCGCCATCATGGACATCAGGAGGTTCGCCCTGTTCACCTTCTTCGGGGCCACCATATGGAACACCGTGCTGGTTACCGCGGGATACTTCCTCGGAGAGTACTGGATCCAGTTCGCCGAGAGCCTGGACGGATGGGACCTGGTCATCGTCGGCGGCGTGATCATCGCCTTCATCGCCTACGTGCTGCGCAACCAGTGGAGGCAGAGGACGAGGTCGGCCTGCGATAAGTGACGCCCCTTCTCGGCGGCGGTTAATATCATATGGCGAGGCGGACCGCCTATGCGTTGGACGCTCTGTCAGGCTCTATTAGGCCGCCGGCCGGGTCGTTCATCGAGGCAGCGACGGTCCTTGCGCATCTCTAACGCCGGCCGGAACTGGCTAGCGTCGCCGGTCGCCGAACCGTTTCTGCGGCAACCCTGAGGGGCCGCCACCATCAAGAGCACCTAGCGGGATTGGGGGGCGATGAGGAAGGACGAGAAGCTCGTGCTGAGCAGGGAGAAGAAAGAGGCCATGGTCTCCAAGATCAAGCACTACTTCGACAGGGAGAGGAACGAGAACATAGGCGACCTGGCCGCCGGCCTGCTCCTGGACTTCATCGTCAAGGAGATCGCCCCGGAGTTCTACAACAGGGGAGTCCACGATGCCTACGGGTACATGAGCGAGAGGCTCGAGGAGATGCTGGACATCCAGAGGTAGGCCGCGCTCATCGGCGCACGGCACGTCGTTCAATGGGAGAGAGGGCGGAACGCCAGCCTCGTCACCGGGCGTTCATCGCCCCGCTCCAAGGAATGGCGTCCGGAAGGAATGCATGGCGGATCAGATGACTATGGCATCCCTTTTCGCGAGCAGCAGGTATACCAGCAGCGGTCCGCCAATGAGGGCGGTTATCGCTCCCACCGGAAGCATAATTGGATTGATGAGGTCCTTGGCAATGATGTCGGCGGTCGACAGCAGTATCGCCCCCATGATGGCCGAGGCCGGGAACAGGTACCTGAGGTCGCTGCCCACCAGCAGCCTGGAGATGTGGGGCGCAAGAAGGCAGACGAAGCCGATGGCCCCCGTGAAGCTGACCACCACCGCCGTGGAGAAGCAGGCGATGAGGATGGACGCCAGCCTAACGTTCTTCACACTGACCCCGAGAGAAAGGGCGGTCTCATCGCCCATCCTCATGATGTTGATGTCCTTAATCAGCCACGCCGAGGCCAGCAGCACCGCCACCAGCATGGCGAGCGAGAGCGTCGCAGCGCGCGCATCCACGCCCTGGCGTGCCTCATCCATCTGTGCCCGGGCCTGCATCGCCAGCCCGGAG
>JAKIXL010000248.1 GCA_022709105.1 Thermoplasmatota archaeon
TCCCTTGACAGCTTGAACCTGGGAGCGATCCGCACGACCGCCGCGTTCCTCCCTCTTGGATATAAAGGACCGGTCGAGGAACCTGTATACAACAAGATGAGGAAACATGCGCGTAGCGAGATGGTCCACACGATCAAAGCGATAGCCAAGGGCAAGAGGTACGATCTTGTCATCGGTAGCTCAGGCACCATCATGAACCTGGCGGAAATGGCCTCCCGCTCTTACGGAGGGAGGTCTGGAACGCTCAAGCTCGCTCATTTGAAGAAGCTCACGGCCGCCCTCCGCCCGATGACCTTGGAGCAGCGCAGACAGGTCCCGGGCATCAATCCTGAGCG
Organism: Thermoplasmatota archaeon; assembly: GCA_022709105.1. Taxonomy (GTDB): domain Archaea; phylum Thermoplasmatota; class Thermoplasmata; order Methanomassiliicoccales; family Methanomassiliicoccaceae; genus UBA6. The sequence goes on from JAKIXL010000248.1 coordinate 336, forward strand.
GGCGGACATCATCCTGGGGGGCGCTGCCATCCTGGAGACCATCATGGAAGAGCTGAGGGTCGAGGAGCTGACGGTAAGCGACCGGGGAGCGCTAAGCGGACTGCTGGTCGATCACCTCTCAGGGATAACTGGGTACCCGCATGCTGAGCGGTTGCCGGTCAGAGATACCAGCGTTCTGCAGCTGGGCCGTTCGTGCGGCATAGACGAGGGACATGCCCTCACCGTTTCCAGACTCGCCCTCGAACTGTACGACAGCGCCCAGGCCATAGGGCTCCATGCCCTCGATAGGAAGGACCGCGAGCTCCTGAGGCATGCCGCCTTCCTTCACGACATCGGGGACTTCATCTCGTTCGACGAACACCACGCCCATTCCTATTACATCGTAAGGAACGCCGATCTTCTGGGGTTCGATGAGAGGGAGATCGCTATCATGGCCGGCTTGGTCCGCTATCACCGCAAGAGGCCGCCGCGGCGCAGGGACCCGGAGATGTCGGAACTAGATGAGAAGAGCCGGCAGAAGGTGGTCATCATGTCCGCCTTCCTCCGGCTCGCGGAGACGCTGGACCGCAGCCACGCCGATCTGGTATCCTCAGCCCAGTTCCGGCGAAAGGGGAAGAACGCTCTAGTTCTGGAGGTGACCTCCGATGCGGATGTTGCGCTGGAGGTCTGGGGATTGGAGAACAGCGCCAAGGCGTTCAAGCAGGCCGTCGGGCGCGAGCTGAGGATCAAGGTCAAGCGAACCCGCAACGATTATGGCTTGGGCGCTCCATCCTGGACATTGTGAGCTCCCGGCTGCAGGAATACAGGGACAAGAGGGATTTCTCAAGGACCCCGGAGCCGTCCGGCGGGACCGTGGACGCAGAGCCGTTCTTCGTGGTGCAGGACCATCATGCCTCGACCCATCATCATGACCTCCGGCTGCTGATGGACGGGACATTGAAGAGCTGGGCGGTCCCCAAGCTCATGCCCGAGGAACTGAAAGTGAAGAGGCTAGCGGTGCAGACCGAGGATCATCCTGTGGAGTATGGGTCCTTCGAGGGGTCCATCCCTGAAGGGGAGTACGGGGCGGGGGACGTTAAGGTCTTCGACCGCGGGCCGTACGAGCTTCTGGAGAGAACGAACGACAAGATCGTTTTCCGCCTGGACGGGAATAGGTTGAAGGGCACTTATGCCCTAATACGGTTCAAGGGCAAAGAGGCCAAGGAAAAGAATTGGCTGGTCATGCGCACGCTTTGAGAAAACCAAAGAAGGGGTTTGATGAGAAGGACCTCAGCCCTTCTTCATTATCTTCATCCAGCCGCCGCTCTCGAACACGCCGAGTCCGCGGGACTTAAGGGTCTTCTCGAACTCGTCCCAGGGTATGATCTCCAGGCGGTCGTTGGAACCCTTGGTGAATTGGATCCCGTTCGTTCCCTTTACCCGGCCGGGCTTAAGACCCTTCTTCTTCGCTATTTCCTTGGCCTTATCTACGTTGATCTGCTCCATGACCAATGATTTCCCTCCAGTGCATCTAGGGACGATAGTAGCCAATCGACCCAGACTGAGATTGCCCTTGTCCATATATAATATTTATCCTATAATCATGCATAGCCAGTAAGAAAAAAAGAGCAAAAACGGCATTTTTCAACGCTTTTTATGGTAGATTGGCATTTCAGACTGGCCATCTACTCTAAAAAATTGTAACTGATTATTTGGTCATCAATACATTTATTGATGAACGGCATTCTTCGGGGATGGTTGGAACCTATGTCCTTGTTCGGTTCATCGGGGATCAGAGGAGTGGTGGGTCAGGACTTCACCGTCGATCTGGCAGTGAGCATCAGTGAGGCCGTCGGAAGCCTGCACAGCAGCATCGTCCTTGGCCGAGACACCAGGACCAGCGGCCAGATGGTGGCCCGAGCGCTC
>JAKIXL010000249.1 GCA_022709105.1 Thermoplasmatota archaeon
AGGTTCTCTATGACCTCCCAGATCGCCCTCCGGGCGTTGGGGTCCAGGCCCGTGGTCGGCTCGTCAAGGAAAAGCAGGTCCGGGGAGTTCACCAGGGAAAGAGCAAGGCCGGTCTTCTGCTTCTGCCCTCCCGAAAGGTTCTCGAACAGCGTGTTCGAAGAGCTCTCCAGCAGCACCGACCTCAGGATCTCGTCCGCATCGACCTTGACGCCGAAGAGGCTGGCATAGTAGATGACCGCCTCTCTCGGGGTGGTCTTCTCGAAGAAGTTGAACTCCTGGGGGATCACCCCGATCCTGCGGTGAAGGCGGCGTCCATCGCTCCAGGGGTCGATGCCGAGCACAAGGGCCTCGCCCCCGTCCTTCTTCCTCAGACCTTCCAGGATCTCGATGGTGGTCGTTTTACCAGCGCCGTTGGGCCCCAGGAGCCCGAATATCTCGCCCTCCTTGACGGAAAAGGAGATGCCATCTACAGCCTTTACGTCCCCATAGTGCTTAACGAGCTCCCTTACTTCGATGGGCATCATAGGAGGTCCGCCGCAGTGCTTAGGGACATAACGCGCTCGAACTATCTTAATCTCTTGCGTAGCCTAAGGCCTGGAGAGAGGTTATGGACGCTAGAACCGCGGCCGCCTGGGAGAGGATGGCTGTGCACAGCGGACAACCCTCGTGGATGGCCGTCATTTCCGCTTCATCAGGATGATCGCGCCCAGAGCAAGCATGGCAACGACGGCCCCCGCTCCGATGATGCCCGCGAGAGACACCGGCAGGAGAGGTTCGTCCCTGACCAAGCTGTCGGATGCCGTGATGTTCACGACCGCCTGGACCGCCTCGCTCGCGCCGCCGCCGTCCACCGCTTCGACCCGGTAGAAGAACGAACCGGCCCCTCCGGGCTCCCTGTCCAGGTATGAGGTCCCGTTGACCGTGGCGATGAGGCTCATCGCGCTGGGGTCGGTCCCGCGATACACGTTGAACGCAGAGCCGCTGGACTGGGAGGTCCAGCTGAGCTGCACCGAGCCGTTGACGACCGATGCCGCCAGGCCGGTCGGGGCGGACGGCGCCTCGATGTTCTGGACGTCTCCGATCGTGGCGTGCTTGAGACGTGTGCCGCCAGCGTCCTTAGTTATATAGCACATGTGAACGACGCCGTCGCTGCTGACGGCTATCGAGCCGCAGGAGTTCGCCGAGCCGAGAAGGTCGACGGTCCTGGCGCTCCACTGCCCTCCGGCATTGGTCTGGTACATGAGCGCGTTGTCGGCATAGGAGCGATAGCAAATGTGGGAGCTGTCATTGCCATCGATGGCTATGGAGCGGCCCCATACGTAGCCTCCGTGCTCGATGATCTCCGGAGACCATGCACCGTCAGAGCGGATGACGTGCTTCAGGTCCACTTGGCCGATATGGTCGCTTGTGGACGCCGCAACGCGGGGGTGGCCATGAGGGTCCAACGCTATCGAGCAGAAGCTTCCGACCCACACGCTTCCCTCGATGTCCTCGCTGCTCCACAGGCCGCCCTCATTGGTGCTGTGCCTGAGCGGCTTGCTTCCGATCCCGGCGTAGGCTGCGATGTGGACGGTCCCGTTCGGACCGATGGCGATGGCGTTGTAGTATCCGGCCTGCCCGGCATCCACGACCTCGGTCCTCCATGTGCCGCCCGCGTTCGTGGCATACATGAGGTTGTCGTCCTCATAGCTGCCGCCGGTGTGATAGCTGATGTGGACGCTTCCCTGGCCGTCGACAGCCGCAGAGGTATATCCCAGCACTTCCGCGTCATCTATTAGCTGATGGTGCCACCTCCCGCCTTTATTGGTGGCATAGATGAGGTCGTCGTAGCTCGTCCCATAGGTTCCGACGTACGATACGTGGGCGTTTCCTTCCGCGTCCACCGCCAGGGAGAATGCGCTCCCTGTCAGTCCCGGGCCGGCGATGGCCTCGATGGACCATGTGCCCCTGTGGCCGGTGGCGTACATCAGGCTTCCGCTGTCGACGTCGAAATAGCAGACGTGAGGGTTGCCGTTGGGGTCCACGGCGATATCGCAGTCCGATGAGCTTCCCGTCCTTATGGTCTCGACCGCCATCACCGGCTCCGTTCCGGCCTCCGCCGCGCCTTGGGCTGCGGCGAGCGGGGCCAGCAGTGCTGCTGATAGCAGGATGACCGCCCATAGCGGGCCCATTTGCCTGCGGCCGGTGTCCACATTGCCACCGGGCCTCCTGATCGACCATATCCTCGCGA
>JAKIXL010000024.1:0-10839 GCA_022709105.1 Thermoplasmatota archaeon
GACGTGTCCCCTATGTCCACCGAGTCGGAGTACATGCTGTTTATGGTCGTTATGTTCAGGTAGTTGGAATGGAACATCGCCGAACCGTTCAGAGTGGTATTGCCAACGAACGAGCCTCTCACCAGACAGTTGCTGAGGTTGGAGCTCTCGAAGCGGCAGTTGTCCGCGACCACATTGACCAGTTCGCACCGGTCGAATATCGTGTCGTTATAGGTCCCGTCGGTTACCGTCTCGCCGACGAGGACCATCTGGCCCCCCGGATTCCCTACATCTAGAGGCTCGCTGCTCCCGCCGGTCATGGTGAACGGCATGAGGTATATCACCGGAAGCACCACTGCCAACATGAGAGGCATCAGCAGGATCGAGTACATCACGTACTTGTTGGTGCGGAACTCAGCGAGGTCCTTCTTGGCCACCACCCATAGCTTGTCAGGCCTCATTGCCGGTCCCCCAGGAGGCGGACGTATACGTCCTCCAGAGTGCGCTTCAGCTCGTTAACGAACTCCACCTCTCCGCCAGAGCGGACCAGGGCATTGACGATCCTAGGGTTTGCTGCCTCAGGGTCCACGACATCTATCACGAGCTTGTTGTCTATCTGCTTGACGCCCATAACGCCTTCCACGGAGCGGGCGGCATCGATCAGCTGCGGGGTCACTGCTCGAAGATGGACGATCGTGGTCCGGCCCCAGAACTCCCGCGACAGTTCTTCCGGGGAGCCATAGGCCAGGAGGCGGGTCCTCATGACCCCGATGGTATCGCAAAGCCGCTCCGCGTCATCGAGGTTGTGCGTGTTGATGAATATGGTCCGGCCCCCCTTCTTCAGTTCAAGAAGGAAGTTGCGGACGGTGAGGGAGGCCACGGGATCAAGGCCGGAGGTTGGCTCGTCAAGGAACAGGAACTCGGGATCGTGGACCAGCGCCCGGGCGATGGCGATCTTCTGTTTCATTCCCTTGGAGAACTTGCCGACCATGTCATCCCTCCGGTCCCAGATGCCCAGAAGTTCCAGCAGCTCTTTGATGCGCTCTTTCCTCTTGCCCGCCGGCACATCGTACAGGGAAGCGTAGAACTCAAGGTTCCTGGCGGCCGACAGCGTCTCGTAAAGGCCTGGCACCTCTGGCAGGAAGCCTGTCATGGAGCGTATCCGGATCGCGTCCTTCGGATCGTTGATGTCCAGCCCGTTCACCAGCACGGAGCCGCTGGTCGGCGCGATGAGGGTGCATATCATCCTTATCGTGGTCGTCTTTCCGGCACCATTGGGGCCTATGAACCCGAACACTTCCCCATCCCGGACCTTCAGGTTGAGGTTCTCGACCGCGGTCACTCCATTGAACTTCCGGGTCAGGTCCCGGGTCTCGATCATTAGTGTCCCTCCGTTCTCTTCCGTGCCTTCCGACGCGTGCCGTCGGTGGCTCGAGCGGTACCTGCGGGCGACGGCGCTCTCCGCTCCGCCCAGTGTCTGGAAGCGCCTCAGCGGGCGATCGCGTCCGCATGACCGCCGGCGGCCTGCCTTGCATCTGCGGCATCGCCCTTGCGGATTGGGTCTTCCGCAGACCGGCCCCTGCCCCTAGCGTGCGGCCACATAGGGAGAGGGTGTAAAAGAACATTGCCATGCCAGTGCTCGAGCGCCTCCCTGGCTTGCGAGGACCGCTCGGGGGGAACGAACCGGGTCTCAGGCCTGGACCGCCTGAGGCTCCTGGCGGCCGAGGGAGGCTCTTAGCTCGTCCATGTTGATCCTGAGTATGACCATCTCGCCTATCGCCTCCACATCGCTGGTGCGGATGGGTATCAGAGAGGAGGCCATGAACGTTCTCTGCAGAGCGAGCTGGTCCATGGCGTCGCGGTCGAGCTTGACCTGGACGTATGGTATGGACCACTCGCGGTCGGTATCTATGAACACATTGTCAACATTGCCGACGAAGGCGGCATTGGCACAGATCACTCTCATCCCCATGAAAGCCCCTGCCGGAGTTAGGTTGTCACCGTCCGGTTCAATGATCTCGCCAAGCGCCGATAATGGCCGGCGCATGATGACGGCGTCCGATACCGATTGCATCTCCCCGGTCTTGACATATATCTTGCTGACACCGAAGACACGCTTCCTGGCCCCGGCAGCGTCCTCCATGCCTCGGCGGAGGCCGACCTTCAGGGCCCTGACCTTCCAGCCGACGAGGTCCATACCCACGCCCTCTATGGTGCCGATAACCCTGGCGTCGGAGCTTATTAGCTCCAGGCCAATGATCTCCTCAAGACCGAGCATCGTGGCCGATACCGTCCCCCACCTTTAAATGATTTGTTCAAGTCAGCTCAGCGGCACACCGTGCGGCTCTGCTCCCGCATGAACTGTTGGAGGTAGTGCATCGATCCGGTCCCCTTGCCAGTAGATCCCGACGCTCTCCATCCGGCGAAGGCCTGGCCTCCGACCATGGCGCCGGTCGACCCCCCTCGCTCCCGGTTGGCATACACCACGCCGAACTCGATGTTGTCGAAGAAGTACTTCAGCTCGGCCTCGTTGGTCGAGAAGATCCCGGCGGTCAGGCCGAACTCGGTATCATTGGCCTTCCTCAGCGCCTCTGGGAGGGAGGAGAAGCTCTGAGCGCATAGGATAGGGACGAAGAGCTCGGTTCTCATCAGCTCGTGGTCCTCCGGCAGACCGGTCACGATGGTCGGGGCCGCGTAGTGCCCCCTTGCCAGCTTGCCGCTTCCTATCCTCTTGCCTCCTGTGAGCACCTTCCCGCCCTCGGCCGCCTTCCTCACCCATCCCAAATAGTTATCCAGTGCTCTCCTGGTTATCACCGGCCCAATGAAGGTGTCCCTTTCGAACGGATCGCCGACCCTGAGGCCCTCGGCCTCTTCCGCCAGGCGGGCCATGAGGTCTTCGAATATCAGGTCCTGGGCATAAAGGCGGGAGCAGGCCGAGCATTTCTGTCCCGCATAGCCGAACGCTGAGGACAGGACCCCGCGGGCTGCCCGCTCAAGGTCCGCCTCCGCGGTGACGATGATGGGGTTCTTGCTGCCCATCTCGGCGATGACCGGCCGCTGCCTGCCCGCAGCGGCGGCCATGATCTCCCGGCCCACCCTGAGGGACCCGGTGAACGCCACTCCGTCGACCCCTGGGTGATGGACCAGGGCGCTTCCGACCTCATCCCCTGGGCCGGCGATCATGTTCAGCGCTCCGTCCGGAATGCCCGCTTGGAACATGATCTCATAGAACTGCTGCACCGGGAGAGGGGCTGTGGAGCTGGGCTTGAGCACCGCCGTATTGCCGGTGAGCAGGGCTCCCGCGGTCATGCCCACGGTAATCGCCAGGGGGAAGTTGAACGGACAGATGATCGCCCATGTCCCATAAGGCCGCAGTGAGACGGTGATGTCCTCTTCTGGATACGGGGGGTCGCTCATCCTCTCGAAGCCGTTGTTGCGGCGCATCTCCGAGCAGTAGTACCCTATGAAGTCCAGCGCTTCGTCCACATCCGCCATGGCCTCGAAGCGGTTCTTGCCGTTGTCCAGAGTGATCGCCGCTGCAAGTTCGTACTTCTTGCGGCGCATTATGTCCGCCGCCCTCTCGAAGATGCGCACCCTCTCCTCCCAGTCCTCACGGGACCACCAACGGAAGGCCTCACGGGACGATCTCACCGCCTCTCCCACCTCGTCAGCGGTGCCCTTTTGGAAGAGGCCGACCACAAGGTCCTCGTCTCCAGGGCTGAGATCATGATATTGTGCCTCTGATAAGCGTGGCTTGCCGTCGATATGGTTCGGATAATCGATCTCCGCCTCGGCTATCTGCTCGAGCAACCGTCCGGCGGCCAGCTCATAGGCTGCGTGGAAGCTCTCGCCGTTGCCCTGGACCGATAAACGATGGTAGGTGTCCTCGTTCTTGAAGGTCATCGTCCTCGCTCAAGAACATTCCATCGCCGGCTATTTCAGCCCGGCGGTGGCGCTCCCCTCCGCGGGCCTATTAGCTCATGCGCGTTGAGGCCGCCATTCCCGTTCCACCACGAAGAGATATAGGCCGCTCATTATGACGATGAACAGGCCGGTGATGAACATGACCATGACGACCAACATGGGAGTGAACGTTACCCCGAGGCCGATGACCATCCCCACTAGAGAGAACAGAGTTATCACCGACAGGCTGATGATGACGGTGTAAGCATGACCGTCGGTAGCCAGACCGTAGAGCATGAACAGGTTGGCAAGGCCGAGTAGCATCATCGCGACCCCGAGCCATTGCAGGATGGGGGCGATCTGCATCTTGTATGGGTTGGCCGGGAGAAGGATGCTGAGCACCAGGTCAGGAAGGAGGAAATATGCTACGACAACGGTCACCGACAGGGCCAGGGTCATAACGAACGCCGTCTTCAGTATGCGGCTGCTCTCGTCACCACCCCTGGACCTTATCGCATGGGCCTTGGACAGCTTGGGGAACATGACCGTGGAGACCGCTCCCGGAAGGAACAGAATTATCTTGGCCAGGGACGAGGCCGCCGCATAGTAGTTGGCCTGCTCCTTCACCAGCAGGCTGGTGGCGAGGATTATGTCCACCTGGGTTATGATGGTATAGCCGAGCATCGCCACGGTCGCGGGAACGGTGAACCTCCAGATCTCCTTGGCCTCTATGGCGGTGGACCTCATGAAGAAAAATTTCCTTACGAACAGGATCGAGGCTCCGCAGCCGAACGCAAGCCCGATTATGACCCCTCCCAGAGCTCCAGAGACCCCATATCCGAGCAGGACCATGCCCACACCCAAGGTCAGCTTCAGAGTGAAGTTGACGGTGTTCATAGCGCCGAACGCGGTGAAACGCTGGAGGGCCTGCATCGTTCCCTGGCCGACCGGGGATATCAGAGAGACCACGACCCCGATCGCCAGCAGCAGGAATGGCAGGGCGGACGTGAGCTTCAGGGTCGAGCTGACCCCCGGGATGCTCAGGATGATAATGAGCAGGACGGCCATGGCCACCCCTGCGCCTGTGGTGAAGAACAGGATGCGCTTCAGCAACCAGGACACCACGCTCGCCTCTCCCAGGGCATTGTATTTTGAAACGTAACGGATGATGACGTTTTGCACCGCGCTTGACGGCACGGTGACAATGTAAAGTATGGATAGAAGCGTGTTCAGCTCGGCAACGTCGTCAGGGATGTAGTTGTTCATCAGAACCTGGTAGAGGAAATTGCATCCTCCGCCGGCAACGGTGGCCACGAGCATGACGAACGCGGGACCTGCCATTCCCTCGGCGTTGATGAATCGGGCCAACCTCTCGAACATCGTCGGCCTAGCCAACAACTGACCTGTTCTTAATATTTCCCTAGCCCTGGCGGACACGAGGGCAGCTTGCCAGCATCGCCGCTGCATGACCGGCCCCCTGGTCATCGGCGTCCGATTGAGAAAGGGGGACCGCGAGCGCAACTGCCATGCCTTGGTCCCTCGTTTCGAGCGCTCACGAGCCATGTGGACCCGGCCGTCAGTGGCCGCGGGCGGCCGGCCGGTGCGCGAGCCCTACCTCTCGCACGGAATGATCAAAAGCGGGACCTTGGACCTCCTCACCACGGTCTCCGAGTTGCCCCCCAAGGCAATCTCGCGAAGCAGGCTTTTACGGTGCGCGCCCAATATTATCAGGGAAACGCTGAGCTCGCGGGAGGCCTCCAGGATGTTGTAAGATACCGTTCCGAAGTGAACGTGGGTGGTGGTCTGACAACCCTGTTCGGTAAGCCTCTGCTTCAGATTGTCCATCTTAGACATGACCTCGTCCATGGCCTGCTTGAACTTGTCGTCATCGTCCAGATTGGCCCGGGCCCCCTCCACCACATGGAAGAGCACGGCCTCCCGAAGCCCCAATCTGGCCAGCTGAGGCAAGAGCTCCGCGCACATCTCAGTGCAAGATGAGAAATCGATGGGGACCAGTGCCTTGCGGAATATGGAACTGCAGGCGGGCGTCACGATGGTGCGTCCCCCCTTCTCGGTGACCTCGAACTTATTGATGAGCACCGGTATGGGGGCAGAGCGCAACACGCCGAAGGATGTCGAGCCCAGGAGGAACTCCCTTGCGCGCCCCTTGCCGCTGGAGGCCATCGCGATCAGGCTGACCTTTTCCCTGATGGCCGCCTCAAGCACCTTGTCCACGGGATCGCCCTCCTCGATCATCTCGACGGCCTTGACCCCTATGTCCTCCAAGCTCATCTCCAGCCTGTCAAGGGTGAAGATCTGCTCAGGGGTGAGGGCGGTCCCGGCCTGAGCGACATGGCAGATGATCACCTCCTTGGTCCCCATGTGGTGAAGCTCCAGCAGGCAGTCGAACATCCTAAGTGATTGCTCGGAGAAGTCCGTTGGGAACAGTATCCTTTCGAACATGGCGCTCGCGTCTGCGGGGTATCCGCACAACTACTATTCAGTTCCCAGATATCTAAATCCTTCCGGCCTTCCCGATCGAGCTGCTTTGAACGGCCGATGGTGGCGGCAAAGGATATTTGCAGGCAGCTGTTTACCGCCCCTGACCGGTGAACCATGTGAGAGGCGGAGGCGTTGATGTCGAATGGAAGGCTTCGGGTGAGCGGTCGGCCCTCCTGATGTCGCTGGCCGCCAGCCTCCTGTTCGGGTCCCAATACGTAGTGATCAAAGATGGCCTGGGCGGCGCTAGTCCCTTCTTGTTCGGCGCCCTCACCATGGGCATCGGAGGAACCTTCGCCCTTCTCCTGGCCTTTCGCCGCGGGGGACTGGACCTTAATATCTTCCGGCGCTGGGAGGTCTGGGCGGGAACGGCATCGGCGACCTGCCTAATCGCATTTCAGTACGTCGGCCTGACCTTGGCCCCGGCCTCTGTCGGAGGCCTCATAGTGGGAGGGAACGTGATATTCGTGGCCCCTCTGTCCGCGCTCATCTTCAGGGAGGTGATCGGCCGCCGCCGAGCGATCGGGGTGATGGTCGGTCTTTTCGGATTGTTCACGCTGACCACCCAATGGGACCTCTCTACCCTGAACTCGAGCGAGTTCTTTGGCTATATCCTGCTCCTAGGCGCCTCCCTATCCATCGCAGCGAGCTATCCGATCACGAAACTGGCAGTAAGGCACATGGACAACTATGAATGGGTGATGTCCTTCCATCTGCTAAGCGCTGTCGCCCTCGCCGCGCTCATGCTACTCACCGGCGGGCCGGGGGAGACGTCCTCGATGTCCTTGCCTTCCATCATCTATGTGGGGCTTCTTTGCACCTCGGTCCCCACGATACTGTGGGCCATCGGCCTTGGCTCGCTCTCCCTCACCACCTCGGCGACCGTGCTGCTGTCCGAATCGGCCTTTGCCGTTCTGCTCGGCGCTGTGGTCAGGAACGAGCCGCTGGGACCTCTGACCCTTCTTGGCGCGGGGCTGATGTTCGTGGCCATCTTCATGGTGGTCAGAACAGGAGCAAAAGAGCGGAGGGTTGAAAAATAAAGGGTTTAATGCTTCGACGCTGAAAGGGGCCTACTTCTTCTTAGGCGCTTCAGGCTTGGATCCTTTCTTGGCTCCCTTCTTGTCGTCCTTCTTCACATCCTTCTTGGTTCCGCACTTACCGCAGGCCATGTTATACCTGAAGAATGGGACTGAGAAGGGATTCATAATCATTTCGCCGTGAAGATCGATGTGTAAAAGCATGATGGCGGGCGACGGGGCAGAGGTCCCTTGTCGGCCATTGGTCCTGGTTTGGCGGCCGTCTCGTCGACCCGTTCTCCGGTACCTGCCTCTCCTTTCGGGCCGGACGCCGATGACCTTTATCGCCGCCATATTAAGTATTATGAATTTATATTCCGACTATTGATATCGCTATTTTTGACCGATTTTTCAGAAAAAATCAACATCTGGCTTAGAAAAATATCTCAGCTTCAATATTGATAATCAACCAAGATATTTTAAATATTCCGCTAGCCGGTTCAACGGACAAGGTGTAGAGAAAATGCACGCTTTGGAGACATCAAGGCTGTTGACCGAGGAATACTCTGCGAAGATCCTGCTCGCTACAATGGGAAAGGCAAAGAGCGCCTTCGAGCTTTCCGAAAAGCTAGGCATCCCCATCGCCGCATGCTACCGCAAGATCAATCTGCTCGAGTCCGCCGGTCTGATCTACTGTGATGAGCGCAAGCTCACTCAGGCAGGCAAGAGGATCAACCTTTACAAGGCCAGGGTGAAGAACGCTCAGATCACGTTCGAAAAGAACAAGATCAAGGCCAAGATCGAGATGATAGACGGCACCACTGAGGACTACAACTACAATGTTGACATGACCGTCTTCGTCAAGGAAGGGGAAAGACTGTTGGAATTTTAGACCGTTCGACTGAAGAACGCCTTGAGACCCTCCTCCAGGGAGATGCGGGTTGAGAAACCTACCATCTCCCTGGCGCGCTCTACCTTGGCCACGGAATGCTTTATGTCCGCGGTCCGGGGCGCCACATGCTCGATGTTTACCGGCCGAGGGCAGACCTTCTTCACAGTTTTGGCAAGGTCCAGAATACTGGTAGCTTGGCCGGAGCCGCCATTGAGCGTGAGGCCATCACGCTTGGACTCCAGGGTCAGGCGGACCAATCTGGCAACATCCGCCGCGTGAAGGAAATCCCGGGTCTGCGAACCGTCCCCCTCTATCCTTAAAGGCAACCCCGACGCGGCGTTCTGGGTGAACTTCGTTATCACCCCTGAATAAGGGCTCTTCGGATCGGCGCGGGGAGAATAGAAGTTGAACGGCCGCACTATGGCCCATTTCATCCCGAACGATGAGCCGAAGGCACGAACGAAATATTCTGCCGAGAGCTTGCTCGAGCCGTATATGGACAGAGGGGCGGCAGGATGTTCTTCGTCCACCGGCACATAATGAGGGTCGCCATAGACGGCCGCGCTGGAGATGAAGATGAACTTAGCAACGCCTGCATCCCTGGCCGCCTTGAGCGTCCTCACCGTGCCCAGAACATTGGTCTCCACATCGAAGGCGGGGTCCTCCGTGGACCTCTGCACAGAGACCTGGGCGGCCGTATGGACGATGGCATCGGCCCCCTTGCAGATATCCAGCATGGCCTCGGCATCCCTGATGTCGGCGATGTCGACCTTACCCTTGGCACTATCGAAGACCGGCTCGCGAAGGTCCACCCCTCGTGCCTCATGTTCCTTCTCGAGCTCCTCGAACAAATAGGATGACAGTTGTCCGGACCCTCCCGTGACCAGCACTTTCACGGAACCGAGATGCCGTGTTCCGTTCTTAAATCATGCACCTTCCCGGCGATGGCAACATTGAATATGAGCTACACCATCAATCTGGACGGAGGTTCCCAGTTGCTAGGCTTCTCATCCTTGATGAGCATCGTCCTGCTCATCTTCGCGTTGGCGGCCATCATCGCCATCATCAAGGCCCTGGCCGTGCTTATCCCCGGAGCGGCGATCGCCCTGGTGATCTGGCTGCTTACCTCCAGTCCGCTCTATTCCGGCTTGGCCTTTATCGTGGTCACCTTGATGATGATCACCTACCGCCGGTAGAGCGAACTATCGGCACCCCTTAACGCCCCGACGTCGGATGGTGGGGACGGCGCGCCGTCCTAAGCGACATATATCAATGGAAGGAATGCCCTTCGGGGAGATGTGAGCATGATGCAGGGAAGCACGCCCGCGGTTCAGTCGAAGCCCCTTGAAATGGGGTGCCTGGAGAGCAAGAACGTCATTACCACCGATGGCAGGGTCGTCGGTGTCCTGAGCGGAGCTTATGTGAACACCAGTGATTGGACCATATCCTCTCTCGTGATAGAGCTGGGGAAGGAGGTCGTGTCCGAGCTGAACGTCAAGAAGCCGCTGCTGCGAACGGCCAAGGTCAGCGTGGCGACCTCGATCGTCAAGCAGGTAGCCGACGTGGTGCAGCTCAAGATCGACATGGCCGGCCTGAGCACGATCCTGGCAGGGCCGATCTGATCTGGATGTCGGACCGGCTAGTTCCTTTTTACATCGACCAGAGCGTTCCCCGCCATGGCCGTAATGCGCTCCACCAACTCGCCTAGGCTTCCTGAGTAGGTTATCTCCTGCCCTCCGCCGAATATGGTCCTGCGGACCTCTTCGCCCAGCTGATCGTCGTTCCCCGGCTTGAGCAGTATTGCCGCCGAGCCGGGTGCCGATGCGTCATCCAGGCATATGCCGTCCTCGTCCCCGTCAATTATCCCGATCACTGGGACGCCCAGCCTTGCAAGGAGAGAGCGGGAGATGCGCGTGGTGTCATCCCCCACGGTTATAGCGGCCCTCGCGCCTTTGGCACGGAAGATGGCATCCTCTGCCCGATGATCTATCAGTATCAGGCGCTCACCTGTGGCAGGAGGGACCCGGCGGAGCTCGGACCTTGTCCGCCGGACCGACCCGGTCCGGATCACCGCTCTGGACAGATCGTCGACCTTGACCTTCTGTAGGCCGTGCTCTTTGATCCGTACGTTGTCGAGAGTCAGTTCACCGTCCCGCAGCCGGACCCTGACATCCCTGGAGGTCGCCCTCCCCACCACGTTCCCGTTGATCCAGATGTTCTCTCCGGGGATCACCCCGTGGACCGACCTTACTCCGTCCACCCTTCTCTCTGGGGCCGGGAAGGGCACTTCCTCAAGTCCGAGGTCCTCGGCCGCGGCCCGAAGCAGCTCTGGCACTGAGGGGCGCCATTCCACATAGAAGTCCCTGTCAAGATGGATTATCGGAACCGTGGTGTTCGCGACCCTGGAGAAGACAATGGCCGCGAACCCCAGTCCGGATTCGCGGGATTTCGACCAGTTGAGCACGGCCACGGCGTCGAAGCTGCCGTCCATGGCACGGATGGCATCGGATACCAGCTGGCGGGGGACGATGGATATGCGGCCCTCCAGGC
>JAKIXL010000024.1:10849-15154 GCA_022709105.1 Thermoplasmatota archaeon
CCGAGAGTGGCATGGACCTCGGCCCTTTTTTCCAGAACGCCCATGACCCTGACCGCCATTCCCGAGTCGATGACCTCAGGCCCGTGGACGATCACCCCTATCTTCATGCCCCGGGTCATGTTCCTTCAAGTAATAGATTTACTCCTTGGGGCCAATGGCCCGCCTCTCTGCGGCCCGGACCTCCAGTATGTGAATGAGGTCCGACCTGCTCACTATGCCCCCGATCCTTCCCTGGTCCAACACCACCAGGCGTCCGATGCGGTTCCTTGACAGTGCCTGTATAGCCTCCATGGCCGGAGTATCCGGTGTCACGGTGAGAACATCGGCGGTCATGATGCTCCCTACGGTGGCATCATCGTGCCTGCTGGCGGGGACCTTCTGCACATCCTGCAGTGTGACTATTCCCACTAGCTTATCGCCTTCCACGACCGGATATCCCATGTGCTTCTCCGTGATCATTCGGTCCAGCAGCTCCCTGATGCTTGAGCCCGGCGTGACGACGGAGACCGGCGTGGTCATGATCTGACCGACAGTAAGCCCTTCCAGAGCCTGTGCCACCTTGGTCCCCCGTTCCTCCTCGCCGGCCCCGATGTAAATGAAAAGGGCGATGAACATCAGCCATGGGTTGAAAATCATGAAGCCCAGGACGGCCATGGCGACGGCCATCATCTTGCCCACTTGAACGGCCACTGTGGTGGCCCGGATGAACCCCAGCCTTTTTACCAGGACGGCACGGAGCACCCGTCCTCCGTCCATTGGAAAGGCGGGTATGATATTGAAGGCGCCGAGAAGGATGTTGTAAAAGCTGATGAGCCCGGCGGTAATGGCCGCGATGTTCCATCCAAGACCGGACATGCCCTCAAGGAGGTACCAGGCCGGCAGGAACACGAGACCGATGGCGAAGCTGGTGGCTGGACCGACGAATGCCATCAGTGCCTCACCGGGAGCATCCTTCGGATGGCTCTCGATCTCCGACACCCCGCCAAATAGGAAGAGGGTGATCCCCGATATCTTGTATCCGTTGCGGATAGCCACGTAGGAATGCGCCAGCTCATGCAGCAGGACAGCGATGAAGAACAACAGTGCGGCGATGAGCCCTAGAACAAGCTTCGCGACGTCATCGAGAGGCAGTCCGCCATAACCAAGGGTGAAGCCCAGCAATCTAGTGTACGCAAAGGCGAAGGAGAACGCGAACAAAGGGAGGATGAGCAGGAAGGAGACGTGTATCTTGATCGGGATGCCCATCAAGCGACCGACCCGGAGCGAGGCCTTCATGCTACCTGATTGGCGCCGCCCGTTAATAGCGTTTGACGGCGGCCCTGCATCCCGGATGCGTTCATCATGAGATTCGGGGCGCGCATCTCCCGGATATTCTCTCTGCATGCAGGGCGAATGCATTGAATAGGCATTGTTCTCATGGGGCACTATCGCAGCAGGTAGCGCATGGCGAGGGTCAAGAACGTCCTGATGGCCAAGGTCGGAGGCGCGGCTGCCTCAGGAATCACATCCGCTTGATGATGGAAAAGCCGTCGCGGTGGGCCGAACGGCCAAAATAGGGCCGCGCCCTTTCCTGCGTCCGACCTTCGCCGGCCTGAAGGCGTTCTCCACATGGAGCATTTAGAACGCCGCACATGCCATCACGGTCGGGGACACTGCCGTGCCTAGCCTCTCGAACGCCGAGCGCGCGCCAAGGCATAAGACGGCCGCGGTCCCCGCAGAGGCGACAGTCACCTCGATGATGCGGCGATGGGATCGGACGGACCGAACTGGAAAGTGGCCCGGTGCCGAGATCATGCATATGTCCTCGCGATCAAGGCCTTGGCCGGTACCGCGGTCACCTCTCGATGCCCGCCCGGGCCTGCACCCCTTTCTCATATGGGTGCTTGAGGCATCTCATCTCGGTGACCAGGTCCGCGATCTCCACTATCTCGGGCGGCGCGTAGCGTCCGGTAAGGACCACCTCTACGCGGGGCGGCCGGGACCTGAGCAATCCAACTACATCAGCGACCTTGACCAGTCCGAAGTGCATGCTGACATTGATCTCGTCCATGATCAGCATGTCATACTTTCCCGATCGGAGCAGTTCCTCACATTTCGCGAGGGCGGCCTCGGCAGCGTCGATGTCGGCCTGGGCGATCTTTTTTTCGTTCACCAGGCAGTCGCGCCCCATCGGGAGGAGGGTGAAATGCGGCAATGATCTTGAGATCCGATATTCGCCATAGTGCTGGTCGCTCTTCATGAACTGCACCATGACGACATTGAGGTCGTTGCCCATGGCCCTCAAGGCCAACCCCAGCGCCGCTGTGGTCTTGCCTTTGCCGTTCCCGGTATATACGTGGATCAGGCCGAGGTCCTCGCGAATGTTCCTTCCGCTCATGTTAGTTCACTGTTGGATGAATAATCCAACTATGAGGTAAAAAGCTAACGGCGGCGTATCACCGATATCCTGGCCCTCATGCGTCTCTTCTCCATGTCGAGCCTGACCCGCTTGGCGATCTGGGTCGTGGAGCGCGACAGCAGGGGCAGTAGGTCCACCACGTGCTCGGGGAACACGCACTCGGACATTATTAGGCCGCACAGCACGGTGCGCTGGCCCTCGGTGATGGAGTCGTCGGCCCATGCCCCAAGGATCGCATCCTTGAGGGCCGCTCCTTTCTCCAGCTCCGAGCCCATTAGGTCCTTGACCGCTCGGTCATAGCAGTCCAGTTTCTTCATGGACCTTGTGCGTATGGCGGATGCGGCGACCGCTCCGGCTCCCGTGCCGCACGCATATGACGGGAGTATGCCCTCGCCTACGAACGCCAAGGTCTGCCCGGCAGCGTCCCCAGCAAATAGCACATTGCCCTGGCAGGGCCCGCCTAGGAAGCCAGGGAGGGGAGCGTCGCCCCTCTTAACCTCCAGCACCTGGTCCAGATCGAAGAGCTCCGATATGACAGGGTTCCCAGCGGCCCAATCGATGATGGCGTCTCGCCTGGAACCTTCCATGCCGATGACCCCCAGGCCCACGTTGGCCCTTCTGGGTCCCTTGGGTATGATCCAGCCATATCCTAGGCCGACCTCGGGCTCCAGGAAGATGTGCATCCCGCTTGGCAGCCTCTTCCTGGCCACCAGCTCGTACTCGATCCCCTTGGCCATGGCGTCCTCGGGATACAGCTTCAGGCCGAGAAGCCTGGCCACGGTCGAGTGCGCGCCGTCCGCGGCTATGACGACCTTGGGCCTCACCACCACTTCCTTCCCATGGTGCATGAGCGTCGCCGAGACCACCTTATCGTCCCGGAGCGAGACGTCCATGAGGCGGGTGCCGGCCTGCACACTAGCCCCGGCCTCCGCGGCACGGGCGGCCATGAGCTTGTCGAAGATCTTCCTCTCGAGGGTCAGGCTCCTCCAGTAAGGTTCGTGGGAGACCACCATTAGGCGGCGGTCGAGAAGGAATCTGGTATGGTCCTGGACCGCGGCAATGGCCTGTGGAGGTATCTTGATCCCTAGATGACGGACCAGCGATTCCCCGACCACCTCGCCGCATTGCACCGGGGTGCCGATCTCGTTCTTGCGGTCGATCAAAAGCGTCTTGCATCCGCCCTCCGCGGCGGCCAGGGCGGCCGCGCTTCCCGCCGGACCGGCTCCCACAACCAATACCTCATAGTCCCTTTCCAATTTACCACCCGTATAGACCTGATGCGGCGTAAGTGCCATAGATCACCCTGAACTCCGGTCGCCGCAGGTAGCACCACGCTAACCGTATCGGATTGCTCCCAAAGCCCCTCGACGCCCTCTCATAATCGCTGTCCGTCATCGTGCTAAGTTTGGCATAGGCGCTCATGAACCCCTTCGATGAGTAGGGGGACGATGACCACCATTCCTGGTACGAGTATGGCCGGCCATCGATAACCGCCTCCGCCGCCCTCCTGCCGGCCACCATGGCCACCCTGATGCCTCCGGCGGTCAGAGGGTTGGCCATTCCGGCCGAGTCCCCTGCGAGGTAGACGGTCCCACACACTATGCGGCCCATGCCGCCGGCGGGAATGACCCGACGATGGGTCTCCACCACCTCTTCGCCCTCCATGCTGTCGGTCCCCCGTGGGAAGCCGATGCGGCTGAGGTTCCCGGCGGGGAACTCCCACCGGTACGCACCCTTGTACCTTTCCGCCTGGATGAACGTTATGGTGTCCTCAGGGACCTTCCGCTTAACGAGATGCTGCTCGGTCCACAGCATGATGGGGGGGTCCTCTCCGAACAAGGTCCTGCGGACCAGGGAATTGGCGCCGTCGGCGGCGATCAGGTTCCTGGCGAGGACCGTTCTGCCGG
>JAKIXL010000250.1 GCA_022709105.1 Thermoplasmatota archaeon
ACAGCTAGCGTTCTGATCACGACGATACTGGGCGTGTCAAGGATGGAGTACGCCATGGCCAGGAAGGGCGATCTCCCCAAGCAGCTAGGCTATATCCACAAACGCTACGGCACCCCTCATTGGAGCATCTGGACGACAGGGGCGATAATAATGGCTCTGGTCCTCTTCGTGGACGTTGTGAGCGTGGTGGCCCTGAGCACGTTCACCCAAATATTGTATTACATGATGGCGAACATATCTGCTGTTCGTCTCAAAGTGGAGAAACGGCAATACTCCAGACTAGTCCCTGTCGTCGGCCTGCTGATGTGCACGGCCCTGCTCCTCGCGTCGGCCCTGATTGCGCCTCAGGCCATCATATTGGGATCGGCGGGGCTGGTCGTTGGGCTGGTCATCTGGGCGGTCAGGGCTAAAATGGAGAAAAGAACGCCGTCCGACTAGTTGGGCACCTCACGTTCCTGGATGTTCGGATGGGTTTCATTGGCTCCAGCATGTTATAGGTCATTGCCTCTCAGGCATTATATCTCTTGTAGATCCGGCCTGCCAGGAGCTGGAAGGTGACGATGAAGGCGATCAGCATGACCGCGTCCACGATGGGATCGAGATGCGATGTGCCGGAATATGCGGAAGCGATCAGATCATGTCCATAGGTGAGAGGGGAGAGATAGGTAACGAACTGGGCGAACGGAGGTATAGAAGATAGGGGTATGAACACGCCGGATATGAACAGCAAAGGCAGCCTGACGACATTGAGCATGGACATTATGTCTCCGGGGCTCTCGGTCGGATAGGCGGCGAACAGCGTCCCGACAGAGGCGAAACAGAACGAGGTGAGCAGGAGGCCCAGAAGAAGAGGGAGCGCACTTTGTACCGGCGTTCCGAAGATCACCGTCCCTCCTATAAGGGGCACCAGCGCTATGCCTATGCTGTAGATGAACCCGCTCAGGCTCTCACCCAGCACCATTGCAAAAAGAGATGCTGGTGCCGAGAGGAGGCGATCGAAGGTCTTCGTCCTGCGCTCAATGGGGATGGATACGGGCTCGATGGAGGACGCCGAGAACAATATCGTGATGGCCACGAGCCCGGGGATCATGACCGATGGTCCCGAGGTGTTGCTGACCGAGAACGCCAGGAACATGAACAACGGGAAGAGCAGTCCGGAGACAATGATGTTCGGCTTGACATAATAGATCCTCATATCCTTCTTGGCTATCGCCCATGCCGCCCGGAGCTCGCGGACCAAGCGGTAGCAGCTAGCGTGCTCACTCAACGGTGGTCACCCCCTTGGCATGGACCTCCAGCCCGGTGAGCTTGATGAACACGTCTTCAAGGCTCGGACCGAACGTGTTCAGACTGACGATCCTATTCCCGCTGAGGTCGGCATATTCGGTCAGCTTCCCTATGACCTGGGAGGGGTCATCGGTAAAGAACCGCAGCTTATCGCCCTCTTTCCTGACCTCGCTGATGCCGGTCGATGCCTTCAGTTCGTCCAGCAGTCCAGGCGGCGCGCGGTCAAAGGCGACCTCGACCGATTGCACGCTCTGTATCGTGCTCTTGAGCTTCTCCGGCGAATCGATAGCGGCGATCCGGCCCTTGTTGATTATGGCCACCCGGTCGCAGATGAGGTTGGCCTCTGCAATGTTGTGGGTCGTAAGGAATACCGTTACCCCTTTCGAGCTGAGATCACGTATGACTTCGCGGATGATGAGATTGCTCTGCACGTCCAGGCCGGAAGTGGGCTCGTCCAGGAAGAGCAGGCGGGGCTCGTTGATCAGTCCCATCGCCAGCGTCAGTCGGCGCTTCATCCCTTTCGAGAAAACCCTCGCCTTGTCGTCCCTCCTTCCCCAGAGGTCGAACAGTTCCAGGAACTCCCGTCCTCTTTTTTTCCTCGTCGCCCTGTTTATGCCGTATAGCTCTGCCGAGAACATCAGGTTCTGCCACGCGGTAAGATCGTCATAGATGTTCGAAACCTCATGGACTATGCCCATCAGTTCACGCGCCGCGATCGTCTCTTTGACTATGTCCAGACCAAATATCCTCGCCCTGCCGACCGTGGGCTTCGATATGCCCGTTAAGATCCGTATCGTCGTGGTCTTGCCGGCACCGTTGGGCCCGAGGAACCCCGTCACGGTGCCGGGCTCGACGCGGGCGGTCAGTCCGTCGACGGCCGAGACGGCGCCGAAGCGCTTCGTCACGTCGGTGAACTCGAGGA
>JAKIXL010000251.1:0-306 GCA_022709105.1 Thermoplasmatota archaeon
ACCGTGGATGGCAGCATGGGCGTGGTCTATGAGGGGACCGCCGAGCCCAAGAAGGAGGAGGCGAAGCTCGCCGTGCCGATAGTGGCGCCCGCCCAGGTCACCGGGACGAAGGTATACGTCAACCTTGCGATCCCGCAGAAGGCCGAGGAGGTCGCAAAGCTGCCAGTGCAGGGAGTGGGCCTCATGCGCATCGAGTTCCTGTTCACCTCCTACATCCAGGAGCATCCATGCGCGCTCATCGAAAAGGGTGAGTCCAAGTTCCTAGTGGACAAGCTCTCCGAGGGCATCGCCATGGTGGCCAAGGCG
>JAKIXL010000251.1:316-2195 GCA_022709105.1 Thermoplasmatota archaeon
TCCGCGCCCGGTCATCCTGCGCACCTCGGACTTCAAGACCAACGAGTACCGGGACATGGAGGGCGGGGAGAAGTTCGAGCCCCACGAGGAGAACCCCATGATCGGGTGGAGGGGGTGCTCGCGCTACGTCTCCGATTCCTACCGGGAGGCGTTCAAGCTGGAGCTGAAGGCCATTAAGAAGGTGCGCGAGGAGATGGGACTGAAGAACCTGCACGTGATGCTCCCCTTCGTCCGCACCATCGACGAGGTCCGCAGGATCACGGAGATGATGAGGGAGGTGGGTCTGGAGCGCAACCGTGACTTCAAGCTGTACCTCATGGCCGAGATCCCATGCAACATCTTCATGGCCGAGGAGTTCGCGGAGTGGTGCGACGGGTTCAGCAT
Source organism: Thermoplasmatota archaeon (assembly GCA_022709105.1). Taxonomy (GTDB): domain Archaea; phylum Thermoplasmatota; class Thermoplasmata; order Methanomassiliicoccales; family Methanomassiliicoccaceae; genus UBA6. Next base: position 701 of record JAKIXL010000251.1, read on the forward strand.
CGGTTCGAACGACCTCACCCAACTGACCATGGGCGCGGACCGCGACTCGGATATCCTGGGAAAGATGGGCTACTTCGATGAGAGGAACGAGGCGATCAAGCGGGCCATCAACATGCTCATCGAGGCGGCCCACCGCAAGGGCTGTACCGTCGGCATATGCGGGCAAGCCCCATCGGTCTATCCGGAGTTCACCGAGTTCCTGGTGAAGGCCGGCATCGACTCCATCAGCCTCAACCCGGACACCGTGGTCAGCACCCTGGGCATAATCGCCTCCGCCGAGCAGCGCATCCTGCTCGAGGCGGCGCGCAAGACGTTGAGGTAACCATCCTCACTGCTCGCTCTTCAGCAGCCTGGTGGTGATCTCCACCAGGGGATGGTGCGCCCCCTCGATGATCTTCACGTCGTCCAAGGTGCGCAATCCCATCTCCTCGGCACTGCGCTCCATGCCCAGCTCCACGTCCCTGGACGGCTCCAGGACGAAGGCCGAGAACTGCTTCACCCCCATCTGCTTGGAGGCCAGCGCCCGGTGATGCCCATCGACCAGGAGGTAATGGTCGTTCTTCTGGATGACTATGATCGGTTCGACCAGGCCGCGCTTGATCTCCTCCTTCCGCCCCAGGAGCTCGTCTGCGTATACCTCCTTCTGGGTCGGCCGGAGGGCTTCCACCGGCACGATGCGGCGGCGCACCATGATGGAGATGCCGTGCTTCGCTTCCAGAAAGTTCTTGATCATGGCCACCTTGTTGGGCGTGGCCCTCTCGATGTGGGAGCGGACAATGTCAAGATTGGAAATGATGCCCAGCAGCATGCCGTTCTCGTCTATGACCGGCACATTCCTGAGGCCGTACCGGAAAAGGATGCGGGCCGCATCATCAAGGTCCATCTTGGGATTGACCGTCACAGTTCCCTTGCGGATGATCTCGGAGATCGGCCTGTCGGGGGTGCCGTAATGGCGCAGCAGCTCCTTGGCGGTGATGAACCCCACGAGCCGCCCGTCCTCGGTCACAGGCATCCCATGGAACTCACTGGCTATGAGGGCGTCCACAGCCTGCTTGACGGTGTAGGTGACGGGCACGTGGACCACCTCGCGAATCATATAGTCCTCCACCCTCGGCTTCCGTTCGGCCATCTGATCCGCCAATCTAACCACCGGCTCCGATTAATACTTTGGGAGGGAGACCTCAAGGAAAGGCCGACATGCACCGAGCACGATGGGCTGCCAGGGGCGCCCGCGTCCTACGAGGGTCCCAGTGCCAGCGCGCCTTTCTCCTAAGGGTTAAATATTACGATTCGATAGGGGGAAAGGCCGCTGAGGCCCTGGTAGTGTAGCGGCCTATCATGAAGCCCTGTCGAGGCTTCGACTCGGGTTCAAATCCCGACCGGGGCGCTTCTCTCACTTTCTTCTTCTGATGATAAGCACCGCTGCTGTGCCGATCACCGCTATCGTTATAGCCGCCGCGATCCAGTATGGGAAATCCCCTTCCTGATCCACGGA
>JAKIXL010000252.1 GCA_022709105.1 Thermoplasmatota archaeon
AACCTTGCGGATTCGCCTGTGCGGGCGTTGCGCAACATCCCTGCCTCAAGGTCGATCTCAGCGGTGTCTCCCTTCTCGAACATCCGGCCCGCTTCCGGACATATCACGACCGGCAGTCCGACGTTCATTGAGTTACGGTAGAATATCCGCGATGCGCTGCCCGCGATTATCGCTGCCACGCCTGCCGCCTTCAATGCCAGGGGGGCCTGTTCCCTTGAGGAGCCGCATCCAAAGTTGCGGCCGGCCACCATTATATCGCCGGGTCGGACCTCTTTGGCGAACTGGACGTCCACGTCCTCCATGGCATGGGCGGCGAGATGCCTGAGATCGTAGTTATCGAGATACCGTCCTGGAATTATCAGGTCGGTGTTTATATGGTCCCCGTATCTCCATACTCTGCCGGAGATCATTTCAGAGCCTCCTTGGATCGGCTATGGCGCCCTTGAGCGCGCTGGCGGCCACTGTCTCCGGTGACGCGAGGTACACTTCGGAATCCGGTGATCCCATGCGTCCCCGGAAGTTGCGGTTGGTGGTGGAGATGCATCGCTCTCCTGCCGCCAGAATGCCTTGGTGCCCGCCCAGGCAGGGGCCGCATCCAGGGTTCACTATGACCGCTCCGGACCTTGCAAGTGATGACAGCAGGCCCTTCTCCGCCGCCTCTATATATATCTCCCTCGACGCGGGCACCACGATGAACCGCACATCCTCTGATATCTTGTTACCGCGCAGGACGGCCTCCGCTGCGGCCAGGTCCTCAAGGCGCCCGTTGGTGCAGGACCCCAGTACCGCCTGGTCGATCCTCGTTCCCTCGACCTTGCCCACGGGAACGACGTTGTCCACGGTGTGCGGGCACGCCACCTGCGGCTCCAGTTCCTCGACGTCCATCTCCAGCTCCTCATCGGCCTTCCCCGTCTGGCATGATGTGTCCATCTCCACCTTGCGGGTGGTCCTCGTAGACAGCCAGTCCTGGGTCTTGCGATCGGGGTAGCATATGCCGGCCTTAGCTCCCATCTCGATGCTCATGTTGCTCAGTACCATCCGTGAGGCTATGCTCATCCGAGACACTGTGTCGCCGACGAACTCCACGCACTTGTAGTCTGCCCCGTCGGAGCCTAGAGAACCGATGATATGCAATATGACATCCTTTGACCACACATGTGCCGGCAACTTGCCTCGCAGGTGGATCCGCATCGTCTCCGGCACCTTGAGCCATATCTCGCCAGTGGCCCATACTGCGGCCATCTCCGTGGCGCCGATCCCGGTGGCGAAGGCGCCTAATGCCCCATAGGTCGTAGTGTGCGAATCGGTCCCAACGATCAGCATCTCTGGTAGGACATGTCCCTTCTCCGGGAGCACCTGATGGCAGATGCCCTCTCCCAGATCATAGAAGTTGGGCAGGGCCTCGGAGCGGGCGAAGGTGCGGACCTCCTTGTGCCCCTCGGCCGTTTTTATGGTGTTGGCAGGGATGCGGTGATCGAACAGCATGACCACCTTTCGTGGGTCCCATATCCGTCTGGCCCCGATCTCGCGGAACGAGCGCAGGACCAGGGAGGAGTTCTCATGGGACATTGCCAGGTCCACCTTGGCGTTCACGATGTCTCCGGTACGGACCGTCCCACCGCTGGCGCGTGAAAGAACCTTCTGCGCAAAGGTCATGGAGGTCATGTCCAAGCACACATCTTGGTCACTTAAATCATTATCGCAGGCCCCTGCCGCCCTTCCCAGGTGCACCATTTCAACGGGCCGGCGTGGACCCGGGGGGCCGCGCAAATATCATAAGGGTAATGATATACTGCGAAAAATATGGTTGCAAGCAGCGTTAGTCGTTTTTCTTAAGCATCTTATCGTAATCCATCTGCGATTGTCGAAACTGACTTTCGGTAAAGATTTATACCGAATCACATTTCCTTATCCCAGTTAGATTTGGGAGAATTTGGCATGGAGGAGTTCATACCATCCAAGCACAAGGGAAATCTCCAGGATTATGAGGCCGCTCTGAAGGAGTTCACCTGGTCCTCGGTCGACAAAGAGTTCGACTGGCACACGGGGGGCACCTATAACGTCGCTGCGGAGGCTATAGACCGCCACGCTCTGAACTGGAGGAAGAACAAGATCGCCCTGTTCTCAGTGACAGCGAACGGGGAGACGATGAAATACACCTTCAGGGAGATGTCCCAGCTCAC
>JAKIXL010000253.1 GCA_022709105.1 Thermoplasmatota archaeon
CTCAGCTCACTGACGGGCGCACGACGGTCCAGCGAGAGTGGGTCCGAGAGGGACCGGACCGTTCATCCGTCGTTCATCGCGGACAGCATGAGCTTCGCCGCCTGCGCCTCGGCCGCCCTCTTCGAGGACCCCATGCCCAGGACGGCCTTCCCGTTCAGCTCGATGGCGCGATAGAAAACCCTCTTCTCGCCGAGCATCTCATCGAACCCCCTCGAGGCCGGCTTCCAGCGCTTGGCCTCCACCAGTTCCTTGAGCTCGGTCACCGGGTCCTGGTGCTCCTCCGCTCGCTGCAAGAGATCGGGAGTGAGCACCATCTCTTCAACGAAGCCGCTGGCCGCCTCATAGCCGTTCCTCTCGAACACGGCGCCGATGGCCGCCTCCACCGCTCCGGCCAAGATCGAGCTGGCCGCCTTGACCTCCACGCCATTCCCCAGTTTCAGCTCCTTTTCGATCTCGATCCTCATTCCGACCTCGCTCAGCACCCGGTCGCTCCTCAGGAAGTTGGTCATCACCGTGAGCCGGCCCTCCCGCTCTGAGCAGTGTTCATGAACATGATCGGCGATGGCCAGGTTCAGGACGGCGTTGCCCAAGAACTCCAGACGTTGGTTGTGCTCGCTCCCGGCGGACGCGTGGGTCATTGCGCGGCCCCACAGATCTCCGGCGGCCGCCCGCATTCGGTCAACGATGGTCTCGGACATAAAGGCCGGGAAGATATCCGTTATTTAACTGCTGTCGGCGTGAGCATCAATCGTGGTTCCCGGGAGGAAGCGCACCGAGGTCCGAAGGACCGTAGAAAAGCGGTCAACGGACAGGCAGCGGAAGCCGCTCATCCCGGCCTATCGGCATGGCCGTCACGCCATCGTCCACCGTTGTCGCACTTGATAATGACCGGACGTCCGTTTAATACGCTCTCGCCTTCCCGGATGGCATGGGCCCCGCCAGTCCCCGCTCATCGACCAGCTCGACGTACGCGCCGATCTCCGACTACGCGCCGATCGGCGACCTCCGCAGCCTCGCGCTGGTGTCCAGGGACGGCTCCATCGACTGGTGCTGCTTCCCCCACTTCGGTTCGGGCAGCGTCTTCGCGGCCCTGCTGGACTCCCGGAAGGGGGGACGCTTCAAGGTGTCCCCCCCGGACGCTTCGAGGTGCGAGCAGCGCTATATCGACCACACCAATGTTCTCCAAACCGTTTTCACTTCTTCTTCCGGCTCATTATGCGTGACGGACCTCATGCCCCTGCGCGGCGACCTCGAGGAGGAGACCGACGGCCCGCACCAGATCCTCCGCCTGCTGTCGTGCGACGACGGAGAGATCGATATCAGCGTCGAATGGTCCCCGCGCTTCGACTACGCCCGGCGGCCGGTGCGCATGGAGCGCGTGGCCGGAGATTGGATCGCCACCGGGGGCGACGAGCGCATGGTGCTGCACGGCCTGGACCGCGGGACGGTCGAGAACGAGCTCGGTCCGGTGCTCCGCGCTTCGATCCGCCTCCGGGCGGGGGAGAAGCTTCCCCTGATGGCGAGGTGGGAGCCGGCGGCCTCCGAGCCCGGTCCGAGCTTCCCCACGGCGGAGGAGGCCGGCGACATGATCGCGGAGACGGTCGAGGCCTGGAGGTGCTGGGCGGCGCGCTGTCCTGCCGGCCGGATCGATTGGCGGCTGATGCCCCACCTGGTCCGATCCGAGCTGGTGCTCAAGCTTCTCACCTACTCGAAGACCGGGGCCATCGTCGCCGCACCGACCACATCGCTTCCCGAAGCGATAGGCGGCGTCCGCAACTGGGACTACCGCTTCGCGTGGATCCGCGACGCCTCGCTCACCGCGCACGCCCTGATATCGCTGGGACACCACCGCGAGGCGTTCGAGTTCCTGTGCTGGATCGAGCGCACGTCGAAGGCCTGGGGAAGGCGGGACCGCGGCATCCATATCCTCTTCGGGGTGCACGGCGAGGCCGAGCTCGAGGAGATCGAGCTCGACCACCTCGAGGGGTACAAGGGCTCTCGGCCGGTGCGAATCGGCAACGGGGCGTATTCCCAGGTCCAACTGGAGAGCTTCGGGGAGGTGCTCAACATCGCCTGCGAGCTCGTGGACCGCGGCATCAGCCTGTCGAAGGACCTCCAGGACTTCCTCGTTTCCGTCGCGGACATG
>JAKIXL010000254.1 GCA_022709105.1 Thermoplasmatota archaeon
GTAAAGGCGACCGTTCTGCCGGTGGACGTTCACGGATGCTCAGGACCGAACACCACCGGAGCGATCAGGACCCTTGAGGTGGCGGCCGAGATGGGAGTGATCTCCGAGGAGGAGCGGGACCGCCAGAAGTTCATGTTGAAAAGGGCCACAGCCATCGAGCGGGAACGAGGCCTTACCAGCCAGGAATATCTGGAGCCTCATTCCGGGGTCACGAAGCTCTCCGTGGGCCTGGAGATTATCAAGGTGCTCCGCCAAGGAGGAAAGGTGTCGGTGGCGCTCAACGCCAAGAAGGAGACCGCCTACGGATTCGCGGACATAATGCGGGCGGTCCAGTATGCGCGCGACCGGATCGGGGGAGATGTCGTCCATATCGGGAATCTCGACCCTCAGGTCGGGCTCCCCAGGATCAGGAGGTATGCATCGAACATACTCCGTGACCTGAAAGAGGCGGGCGCCGTCCCCTCCATACTGACCGGTGGACTGGACGAGTATCCAGTGGCCGGGGAGATCGCCTCCAGGGCGCTCGAGGAATCGGGGGCCGACCTGCGCATCGTGGCAGGCCTGCCGCATGCCGTGCCCGGCCTGAGGCCGCAGGACATCCTGGTCACCGACCAGCCAAGGGAGCTCCGTAACTATATTGACAGGGGCTTCCGCCTCTCTGTCGGCGAGATCAATACCCACGCGGAGGTCATGAGCACCGAACATGTGCTGTTCAGCGAGCTGGGGAACACCATCCGCGAGATCGTCGACGGGGGACTGGCATGAGACAGATGGCGATCTATGGCAAGGGAGGCATAGGAAAGTCCACAGTGTCCGCGAACCTGGCGGCCTTCTTCGCCGAATCGGGCCTCCGGACCTGGTACATCGGATGCGACCCCAAGTCCGATGGCAGCATGACCCTTCTCCACGGGAGAAAGATACCGACCTTCCTTGAGCAGATGAAGGACGAGGAGGGAGAGGTCGTGTTCTCAGGGTTCAAAGGGGTCAACTGCGTGGAGACCGGGGGTCCGCTGGCCGGAGTAGGATGCGCCGGAAGGGGCATAATCGTCGCCGTCCAGAGATTGGCCCGAGACCATTTCCGCCAAGAGGACGATGTCCTAATCTATGACGTGCCGGGGGACGTGGTGTGCGGAGGGTTCGCCATGCCTATCCGGGAGAAGTTCGCAAATGAGGTGTACATCGTCACCAGCGGGGAGTATCTCGCTCTGTACGCGGCGAACAACATCGCCCGGGGGCTCGCCAACCTCGGTGTTCCTTTGGGAGGCCTCATCTGCAACTCGCGCGAGGTCAACAACGAGGAGGAAGCGGTGGAAGAGTACGCCCGGCGCATCGGATCCCGCCTGATCGGCTTCGTGCCCCGCAGCGCAGTTGTCCGCGAGTGCGAGAACCAAGGGATGACCGTGATAGAGTGTGCTCCCAACGATCCCCAGGCCGATGCCTACCGCCAGCTTGGCCGAGCGATACTGGCCAATGACCAGATGTCGGTCCCGGTCCCGATGGAGCCTGACGATATCCGGGCGCTGCTTCGGGAGTTCGGATGATCGCCCCGCCTCGCCTGGTGATAGCGGGCTCGGGCAGCGGGGTGGGAAAGACCGTCATCGCCACCGGCCTGATGTCCAGACTGGCCCGCTCCATGAAGGTCCAGGGGTATAAGGTGGGGCCTGATTTCATCGATCCGATGTACCACACCGCTGCCACTGGACGGCCGTCGAGGAACCTGGACTCCTTCTTCATGGAGCGGGAGAAGCTGACACACCTCTTCGGATGGTCGTCCCAGGGAGCGAACGTCGCCATCGTGGAGGGCGTCAGAGGACTATATGACGGCCTGACCGCCACCGGGGACACCGGGTCCACCGCGGAGATAGCCAAGTTCATCCGGGCCCCGGTCGTACTGGTAGTGAACGCCCGCAGTCTGGCCAAGAGCGCGGCGGCCCATGTTCTGGGCTTCAAGATGCTGGACCGAGAGGTCGACATCGCAGGGGTCATACTGAACAACGTTAGCGGGGACCGGCACCGACGGAAGGCCGTGCAGGCGGTCGAATCCCTCACCGGCACGGAGGTCCTGGGCACCATCGAGAGACAGAGGGAGCGCCTTCCAGAGAGGCATCTCGGCCTC
>JAKIXL010000255.1:0-1764 GCA_022709105.1 Thermoplasmatota archaeon
GGGGATCGCTCTCGACCTGGGGACCAGCGGGTTCCGGGCACAGGCCATCGACCTAGCTGACGGCAGGACCATCTCCACCGCCATAACCTCGAGGCATCCCATTCCCGGCTCGAACGTCATCGACCACATCAACTTCGCCATTGACGCGGGCGAGGACGAGGCGAACCGGCTCATCATCGATACGGTCTCCAGGCTGTTCCCTCTCCTGAAGGTCGATCTGGGAAAGGTCACCACCTTAGGGGTATGCGGGAACCCGTTCCAGCTCTCGCTCTTCCAGAAGATAGAGATCCGTGACCTGGCGTACGCCGGAAAGCGGATGCTAGAGACGCTCAAGGTCGTCCCTCCTAAGAGGGACGGTGATATCGTGGGCGCCGCCGAGCTCGGCCTGGGGCTGATAGGCGACGCCTCGGTGATCATACCTCCGGCGGTCGGGCACGAGATCGGAGCGGACGCTCTGGCGATGCTGCTCATGACTGGGGCGTTGGAGCAGGAGGAGCCGTGCCTGGTCATCGACTATGGCACCAACGCGGAGATGGCGCTGATCAAGGACGGCGAGATCTATTCGGGCTCGGCCGCCGCCGGGCCGGCTCTGGAGGGGCAGCAAATCGAGATGGGCATGCTAGCCGCTCCGGGGACGATTTCGGACGCCAACATCACCGAGGACGGCTGGGAGTGCTGGGTCCTCGACGAGGGTTACGAGGCTAGGCGGGGCGACGTGATCGCACCGGAGAACGGAGGTCTGAAGGCGAGAGGGGAGATGCACAGCCGGGCCAAGGGCATCACCGGTACCGGGGTGGTGGCGGCCCTGGACTGCGGATTGCGGAGCGGGCTCGTCCGGCTGCCCCGCATCACCACGCCGGACGCAAGGGTGCATCTGCAGGACGGCGTTTTCATCACCGAGGGGGACGTGGCCGAGGCAGGGAAGGCCATCGGCGCCCTGCGCTCCGGCTACCTCACGCTGATGAGGGAAGCGGGCATATGGGTGGACGACGTGCCGACCTCGTTCATGTCCGGCGCGTCCGGGCTGTACGTCGACGCCGGGAAGGCCCAGCGGGTGGGGATGGTGTCGCCGGGCTCGACCAGGATAATTCAGTATGGGAACACATCCCTGGCCATGGCCCGCGACATCACCACCGGGAGAAAGGACCTGGACGAGCTGAGAGAGTTCGCGAAGAAGCTCCGGGCGACCCACTGCATGTTCGCGACCTCGGAGACCTTCAAGAACCTCTACTCCATCGAGCTTTCCCTGTGGTCCTACGGCATGCCGATGGCGTCGTACAATGACATGCTGGACATCTATTCGCTGCCGCATCTGCGGCTTGAGCCGGTGGAGGCCATGGTCGAGAGGAAGGTCAGCCGGGACATCCCCGACCTCGGGGAGCTGGGGATCACCGTGCTCCGGGACCCGGGTACCGTGCTCACCGGAAAGCTCGATGGATGCATCCTGTGCCGCAAGTGCGAGGCGTCCTGCCCCGAGAAGGCCCTGGTCATCGTCGACGGCGATGTGCCCCGCGTCAGGGTCCGGTCCGACCTATGCTTGGGGACGGCGTGCAAGCGCTGCGAGCTGGTATGCCCGGAGCATGTGATGAAGATCAAGATACTTAGGGCCGGTGAGAGCGGAGAGGCGTGATATGAGGCGCCCCTGCAGGCCATGCTGTAGCCGGAGTCCCGGCGGAGTCTTGCTCTCTTCTTCCCGAAATCATTCTGTACTTACAGGTGCATATCTTAACAATCACGAAACACTGAGTGGGACTTCGCGATTAT
>JAKIXL010000255.1:1856-2114 GCA_022709105.1 Thermoplasmatota archaeon
CCGGCGGAAGCCATCGAGAAGGGGCTCGGCGCGGGCATGGCGGAGATAAGCGACATGTTCAACGAGGGCAGGATGTTCTTGCCCCAGGTCCTGGCCGCGTCCCAGGCGATGTCCCAGGCCATCAACATCTACGAGAGGCATATGGGCGAGGAGAAAATCCCGTCCAAGGGCGTGGTGGTCATAGGGACCGTGGAGGGGGACATACATGAGATCGGGAAGCACGTTGTGTCCGCGTTCCTTAGGAGCGCCGGGTTCCTG
>JAKIXL010000256.1 GCA_022709105.1 Thermoplasmatota archaeon
GGCGGGAACGCCGTCCACCATGGCGAGGTAAGCGTGGAACATGGGCGGGTCGGAGGTCACGTCCCTGATGAGCCTCGTCCGGCCAGCCTCGTCCGGAGGGTCCAGGGCCTCGAAGTCCGCCAGCGCTTTTATGAGTTCCACGTACTGGTCGACATTGCTGCCGTCCACCTTGACTATGCTCAGACCATCCACGGCCATGCCTCCCCGAACCCCGGGCATCTAGATTAAGTTCACTCCTGCTTCCCTGCCTCGTCGTCGAAGAAGAAGAGATCGTCGATCCTGACGCCTAGGGCAGATGCCACGTCATGGGCGAGGCGCAGCGAGGGGTTGTACTTGCCCTTCTCCAGGAAGACTATGGTCTCCCGCCTTACCCCGACCTTCTCGGCCAGTTGCTCCTGCGTCAGGTTAACGCGGGCCCTATGCTCCTTGATGGCGGTCCTCATTCCACGTCTCCTTTCCGGCCCAGGTACCAGTTGAAGCTCAGGGACGACACCACCATGGTGATCAAGATCGCTCCCACGGCCTGTTCCATGCTGACCTTGTGCCCGCCCCCGAACCCGAAGATCATGACAATGGTGGCCACCAGCAGCAGTACGGTGTACCACGAGTAGGTCGTCGCCAGCGTGCCGATGCGGGCGGCTCGCTCGTCCTTCAACGGCTTTCTTAACCCCAGGAACTCGGACATCCCGCCCATGAACAGGCTGAGGCCGAGCAGGACCTCAAACCACAGTATGTCACCCAGGGTGTCCCCGAGCATCATGAGCACCGCGCAGGCGATCAGCAGCGCGCCGCCGAGGTAAACGCTGATTGCCCTGGCGCGCACCATTCCGATGCTCTTGCTGTTCTTCTGCTCCTTTTCGTCCATTATCATGTTCTGAGCCATGCTCTCACCTATGTTATTCAATTCTAACCTTATGTTAGGAATATATCACATTGGTATTTAAGCCTTGTTATGAATTTCTAACATGAAAGGACATTGTGCCGCTGGAAGGCATTTTCCACCCTCATGGTCCATGCATCTCAGGGTCCGGGCCCGTGGCCTCGTTCCACTATGGGCCTTGGCGGCCACCCCGCTTCAGCCCTTTCCCCGGTCCAGCGATGAGCGGCGCGAACGTCCCGGGCACCGGGACAAGCATCAACGCCTGGCGGCCTAACCATTGCCTGGGCGGGACCCCGTTGGGGCTTGAGGGGAGGGGGCGGTCGAAGAGGGAATGGGCCCGGAGGGGGCCGACTTCTGCCAAGAGGTCTAAGTAAGGGCGAGAGGCCTGGGGCAGCAGTGCGGTGTACGCCGATATAGGGCCCGTACAGAAAGATCGCCGGCTGGGAGGGAACCATCGCTCCGCCTACCACATCTTGGGATAGGTGCCGGCGGGCATGTACACTCGGTCGGTGGAGGCGGCAACGCCCTCCTTGGCCCTTACCATTTCCTCCGCGCTCATGGATGCCGTCCCTACCGCCACGGCCTCGCCCTTGGAGGTGAACATAGTCACAGCGGCATCCTTCTTGATGGCGGCGTCGGCCTTTATCACGCCGACCGCAGCGAGGTCCGCGCCGTGGCATACCGCGTCCACGGCACTGTCCTTGATGATGATCTTGGGCAGCGGATCGAAGAGCGCCTCTATGGGGAGAAGCATCGAGCGCAGCCATCGCTCGTCCCCCTCCTTCCAATCGACGTACGCGTCCTTGATGTCCTGCAGCGAGACCGCGTGGTCCTCGGTCATGTTGCCCGACCGGGTCCTCCGCAGGTCCTCCATGCTCCCTCCCACGCCCAGCGCGTCACCGATGTCCACGCACAGCGTCCGGATGTAGGTCCCGGCGTCGCAGTCCACACGGAACAGCACGTCCCGGCCTCTGATCTCAAGGACCTTGAGCGAATGGATCGTCCGTATGCGCATCTGGCGCTTCACAGCGGAGCGGACCGGCGGGGTCTGGTATATCCTCCCGGTGAAGGTGCTCATGACCTGCCGTATATGCTCCTCCTTGCGGTCGCGGTGGAGGCGCATCAAGCAGACATACTCCTTGTCGGAGCGCAGGACGAGGTTCAGAGCGCGCACCGCTCGCCCGGTGGCTATCGGCAGCACCCCGGAGACCTTGGG
>JAKIXL010000257.1 GCA_022709105.1 Thermoplasmatota archaeon
AGAGAACGTCGCCCCCGATCGCCCGAAGCTCCGAGTATATGGAATCGATGATCTCGTCGTGATGCGCCCGGGACCTTAGCATCTCGGGGATCAAGTTGTTGCAGATGGCCGGCACCCGGCTCTGGTTCTGCCGATAGTACATAAGACGGTTGTCCATAACACTGGTGCCCCGGCCCTCTACGAAGGGCGAGGACGCGGTCAAGGCGACCAAGTATGGGGTGAGCGCCCGGAGGCGATTGAACATGGACACCATCTTGCCCTCGCTGGCGTAATGAAGGTTGATCTGAAGAGCCTGGATGTTCAGCCATCCATGCTGCCTGAGGTCGAAAAGTCGATCATATGCCTCATAGATCTCGTGGTCCTGGTGGTCCCACACCGATGTCTGATCGAGGGTGAGCAGGGGATGCATTCCCAACCCCAGGAGGGAGTATCTATGGCCGGTGGCCAGATGGAGCCGCCGCATTCCATCATAGAGCGTTCTTTCCAGGCCGGGCACTGAGGTATGGGGCACCGCTGGCACGATCTCTATGACGTTCTTCTGCAGCTCCTTGCTCAAGTTCACGCCCCCGAAGGGGACGTCGTTCTCCAACTTTCCATTGATGCTCTCGAGGATGCGGTCTACGATCGGCAGCGGCCTAAGGTCCGGGTCGTTCACCGACAGTTCGTGCTCAGTTCCCACGGTCGTTGGCGAACACCTCGTCCAGAGGTATCTCGGCGACCATGTCGGTCTCCGTCTCCTCCACACGGCACACGCTCTCCAGCTCTTCGGGGGGCAGCGACCTTACCAGATGGCTTATCTTCTCCACAGCCAGTTCGTACTGTTCGTTGAATACGGCAGGGTCGCTCTTGAGGAACGATACCAGCTCACAGATCCGTTCCCTCTTGATATGGATCTCCAGTTTGTCCCCGCGGACGTCGAAGGTGAAGGGTCCGGCCGAACAGGTCTCCGGCTTTACGTTCTGTAGGCGGCAGCGGCCGTCCGAAAAACCCACGCAGAAGCCGGTGGACTTGCAGTCCAACATGCGGTGCTCGCGGAACAGCACATCATCGATGGATATGCCATTGTCAAGCAGGATTGAAATGCGCTCCTCGGTCAACGGTGGACGGGCATAATAGCAGCATCGCCCCCCGCACCGGTCACATATCTTGGTCAGAAGGTCATAGGTGGCCTGGTTCATTCTACAGCACCTCTCGGGGGCCCCTTGCGGGAGGCCGAAGACCCGCCGATTGTCGGATAGCACCGCCTGTACATGACGCATCGAGGCTGTTAAGAGCGGTGAACCGATGCTTGCTATTTATTTATTATGCGGCCGGGTCTGGCCCGCCATACTGCCGGCGTGCACCAGGCGCGCTCGGGGCCCGGGGCAGGCGCGAGGCGTGCCGGCCCCCATTATATCCACTGTCCCGATCCGGGCCGAAGGCATCGCCAGCGCTCGGCCAACGCGGCCCCAGGCCCGAACGACCAGGGAGCGCTCCGCCTTGTCCCTGCAGAAGTCATGGGGCAGCGGTCGTCCCGATCCTTGCCTGCTCAGGCCGCACCCTGTTCCCGAAGGGCGCCTACGTCCGCCTGGAGATCATCCTCTCCTTCACCTCCCTTTTGGAGGGGGCGGCGGTACGCCCTCCAGGCCGCCGCCGCCGATCCTGCCGAAGCTATGCCGAGCCCCGCTCCCAGGAAGGGCGCCTCGAAGCTGGGGGCCGGGGCCACGCTGCTACCTGGCCTTTCATTGGCACCTTCCATCCCCATGCCGTCCTGGGAGGAGGACCCTTGGTTGACGCTCTCGGACCTAGTGGCCGCGGGCGAGGAGGCCATAAGCACCACTACCATAAGCGCCATGAGACAGACCATGGATGTCGAGATCAAGATGACTATCTTGGTCTTGTCGTTGGGATTGAGTATGTCCCGGGACCTCCAGGTGAGCGCGTAATAGACGAACCCGTGGTCCTCTGCGCGGACGACGAAACCGCCCTCCTCGAGCTTCTTCAGGTGGCGGTACACGGCTGCCTTGTCGATGCCTAGCAGCTCGGCCAACTGTGACACGGTGCGGCGGTTGGACTGGAGGGCCT
>JAKIXL010000258.1:0-1662 GCA_022709105.1 Thermoplasmatota archaeon
CCCCGGGCGTGGGCGCCCAGGGGGGGAGCGCTTCGGAAGCCCTACGCATGGGCGCGGACTACGTCATCGTCGGCCGAGGCATCTACGGGGCGGAGGACCCCCGGGAGGCGGCCCTGCGGGTCGTGCGGGAGGCCAAGGCCGTCTCCCTTCCCTGAGCCGAACTATCGCTCCCGGCGGGCTGCCAGGCATCGAATTTTACTGACCTGGATGGGACCAACGTATTTATACGGGGTCCGTCATCAGTTGGTAATCACCCCAGGGGAGACTCACTTAATGGCAATGAAACTAGAGGGGTCCGGTCAACCCATTGGCAAGCAGCGCTCTCCTTCGTTGTCCAATTTCTCCAGCGGCATCAGGGGCTCCTGGCTCGGAAGGAATTGGCAAACGGTGCTGTTATTGACGATGATGGTGTTCCTGGCATTGTTCGTCAGGAGCTACTTCGGGTACTCCATCTCGGTGGACAACGGCTACCTGGTCTCGGGCGGCTCCGATTCCTACTATCACATGAGGGTGATCGACCACGCGGTGGCGACCGGGGACCACCTGGTGTGGGACGACATGCTGAACTATCCGAACGGGATGAGGAACCCCCGCCCCCCGCTGTACGACTGGTCGGTGGCGGTGGCGGGCATGCTCCTCAGCACCCTGACCGGGCTGGCGGTCGCCGATGCCATAGGCCTGTCCCTAATCTTCTCCACCGCGGTCTGGGGGGCCCTGACCGTCATTCCAGTGTACATGCTCGGCAAGGCGGCCTTCGGCCGCAAGGCCGGCCTCCTCGGGGCGTTCATCTTCGCCCTAATGGCGGGGCACATCGAGCGGACGGTGCTCTCGAACGCTGACCACGACGCAATGGTGCTGTTCTTCGTGGTATTCTCCTTCTACTTCCTGCTTAGGTCCCTGCAGTCCGTCAACGGGACCAGATGGGTGAATAGCTGGAAGGACCCCAGGGCCATAGCGGCCGGGCTCAGGGCGTACCTGGGGACCAATCAGGTCTCGCTCATCTACGCGGCGCTGGGAGGGGTGAGCGTGGCAGCGGTGGGCCTCATCTGGACCGGGTACACCTACCTCCTGGTCATCGTGCTCGCCTACCTTCTGGTCCAGCTTCTGGTGGACCGCTTCCGCAACGCGGACTCCATGGGCGTGCTCTTCCCCATCGCCGTCTTCTTCGGCCTGGCCTTTCTGCTGATGGCACCCGCCTATGTGAGCCTGGACCTGGTCATCACCTGGTTCGACACCCCGGTGATCCTGTACCTGGTCGGGGTCGTCGGCGGCCTCATGTTCGTGGTCACCCGCGACTATCCCTGGACCCTGGTCCTCCCCGTCCTCGTCGCGATCTCCATCGTGGCCATGGTAGCGCTCTCGTTCCTCGACCCCGCCCTGCTCGATTCCATCCTGTCCGGCCAGGGGTACCTGGTCAAGAGCAAGCTGTACAGCACCATCTCCGAGGCGCAGGCCCCGCTGTTCTCCAGCCTCGCCATGTCCTTCGGCATGGTGACGTTCTGGCTGGCGCTCATCGGGGTGGGCTACGCCGCGGTCAAGACCCCGAAGAACCTCAACCCCCATTTCATATTCGTGGTGGTCTGGGTGGCGATCTCGATCTACATGGCCTCCTCGGCCGCCAGGTTCGTGTTCAACGCCTCCCCGGCCTTCGCCGTCTCCGCG
>JAKIXL010000258.1:1709-2037 GCA_022709105.1 Thermoplasmatota archaeon
TGGGTGCTCGGGCTCATAATCGACCGATTGCGGTTCGACGAGATGATCAAGGGCCTGGGCACGGACCACGGTGGGCTATGGAGGACCATCAAGGCCTCGGTCAAGGTAAGGCACGTGCTCGGTATCCTCTTCATCGTGCTGATGGTGCTGCTGCCCAACGTGTGGTTCGCCCTGGACGCAGGGATCCCCTCGACCCTGAAGACCGACTATGACGCGCAGATCTACAAGGTCATGCCGGACCTCCTGAGGCCGGACGACTACGACCTGGAGAATGGTACCTACTGGTATTTAGGGGCGTTCAGCTATGGGCTCACCCTCCCGAACGAGT
>JAKIXL010000259.1 GCA_022709105.1 Thermoplasmatota archaeon
TCCACGACCTCGCCGCTCTCCATATGGACCTTGTTGATGTCGGCGCGGGACTGGGAATGGGCGACCATGAGCCTCCCGCCCCTCCTCAAGCCGTTGGTCAGGTGCTTAAGGGTACCCTCCTGGTCGATGAAGTGAGGGAAGCAGGAATAGCAGAGTATGGCATCGAAGTCCCCCTCCATCGCCAGGTCGTTGACGTCGCTCACGATAAAGGCAACGTTGGGGAACCGGTCCACGGGGTGCTTGGACTTGGCGATCGCGATCATGTTCTCGGCATAATCGACACAGACGATCCTTCCGTCAGACCCTACTTTCTTCTCCAGGAATGGGATGGTGACGCCCGTCCCTGTCCCCACGTCAAGGATCCCCGCTCCGTGCTTGAGACCCATGCTCTCGACTATGGTCCTGACCTTCTCCAGATCATGGGCGACCGTGCTGTCCCACTCGCTCGCCCTGCCGTTGAAAAACTCCCTCTGCTTGGGGTTGACCTCTCTCCTTGCCGAAGCTATGGTATCCTGTCCTGTGCCTTTCTCTGCCTTCTGCGAACGGTTATATACGGTATCACATATTTGGAATTAGTGTTACTAAATGGCTTTGGCCGCGCTCGGCCGAGCCGTCGAGCCTGGCCCAGGGATTAAAATATCTCGCATTCCAGGGCGAGGGAAGGAGAGGGGATATGTTGAAGAGATCATGGATAGCCGTAGCTAGCATTGCGGTCGTAGCGATAGTAATCATCTCGGCGCTCATCGTCATGGCGCCGCCGCAGGAGGAAAACAAAGAGAGCAAGCTCCTAGTGGCGATCAGCTCGGACGTGAACAACTGGTATTTGGAGAAGTTTGCGGACGGCGACACTAGGTTCGTATGGGCCCAGGTCTATGGCACTCTGGCCAGGCTTGACACCAACCTCAAACTCATACCGGGGCTGGCATCCTCTTGGTACACCCCTGACAACGGGATGAGCTGGCAGTTCAATCTCACCAAGGGTGTAAAGTTCCATGACGGCTCGGACTTCAACGCCGATGCGGTGATATTCTCATATGGCAACAGCACCTATGTTAAGAACTTCGGGGTCCTGGCCAGGGTCAACTACGTGGAGAAGGTCAATGACCATACGGTCCGGTTTGTGATGAAGGCGCCAATGGGCGCTCTTCCCTATTATCTGACCCACATCGCTTGGCCGGTCATGTCGCCGAACATGGCCGCCCAAGATGGAAAGTGGAACGGCAAGATAATCGGCACCGGACCGTTCAAGTTCGAGTCCCAGACCACCGATCAGGAGATCGTGCTGGTCCGGAACGAAAACTATTATGGCGAAAGGCCGGCCTTGGACAAGGTGGTGTTCAAGGTCATCAAGGACCCCAATACCCGGAAGCTAGCCCTCAAGGCAGGGGACGTCGACATGATACTGAAGGTATCAGAGGGCGACGTGGTCGATCTGAACAACAGTGCCGGGATCAGAGTCCAGGCCAGACTGTCCACCTTCACCGACTTCCTGCAGTTCAATACCAAGGACGATGCCCACAACGCCTCGGTAAGTCCGTTCACCGACGTGCGGGTCCGTCAAGCGGTGGCATGGGCCATCGATACCGAGGAGATCGTGAGGGAGCTACTGAGCGGCCAGGGAATGGCGGCCCAGGGCCGGGCAACCTCCCCCGCCATGATGTACGGCAATGACAGCATCAACCTGTACACAAAGAACTTGACCCGCTCCAACGAGCTCATGGAGGAGGCGGGATGGACCAAGGAGAGCGATGGCTACTACTACAAGGACGGCATCAAGTTCAGCACTTCCTTGATAATGACCACTGAGGATGCCTGGGCGGCCCGGTTCAGCGAGATGTCCGACGCTATCGCCGCCATGTTGCGCGAGGCGGGCATGAGCGTGCAGGTGGAGAAGCTCCCCACCTCGACGTTCAATGCCAAGGAGGCCTCGGGGGACTTTGGGATGATCCTGCGCACTGGCTATTTCGTATGGGGCCCATACCCTCGACACTATTTCCTGCACGACTCCAGCGGTCTTT
>JAKIXL010000025.1 GCA_022709105.1 Thermoplasmatota archaeon
CCGTCCTCCACGAGCTCGACGGCCCTCCTCGCCGCCTGCAGCTTCAATGAGCTCATTCCCTCACCCCGAACTCCTTTACGACCTCTCGGGTCAGCTCCTCGACGATGAAGGCGTTCACCTTCGCTCCCAGCTCGGGGGTGGCAGAGGGCGCGTTCCCGACGAACCCGTCCGGCATCGACCGCTCAGGGTCACGGACGACCATGAACCCTTGGCTCACGTAGTGTCCGACCCTCTCCTGCGGCCTGACCAGCTCAGGGGCGATGGCCATGATCCGGGAGGTCTCTATCTTCCCGCCGTGCCCGTCCCCCCTCTGGTCCTCGGGGAAGAGCTTGGCAATATCATAGTCGGTCAACAGCATGAGCCTGACGTCGTGCTCCTCCACTATGCCGGTGCAAGCCTGCCTAAGCGCGTTCATATGCGATCCGCCAGCATGGCCGCTGATCACAACCAGTTTGTCCGCCCCGTTGGCTATCAAGGAGCGCAGGATGTCCCGTACGACCAGGATGGTGGTCTCGAACCCCAGCCCGATGGTCCCAGGCATGTTGCGGGTGGACGAATGGAAAGCATAACGCAGGGGAGGCGCCACCAGACCCTTAACGCGCTCGGCCACCGCGTCCGCTATGAACTCGGGCTGCAGGGAATCCGTGCTAAGCGGCAGGTGGGAGGAATGGGCCTCGGTCCCTCCGATAGGCAGGAACACCACGGGCCTCTCCCTCATGGCCTTGGCGAACTCGGTAGAGGTCAGCGAGTCAAGGCGCATCAGCGCACCTTCCTATCGGACAGATCGATCAGTCGGGTTCCGCAGACCGGGCAGTTCCCCTTCTCCAGGGCATCCTGTCCGAACCTCTCTTTCAGCTCCTGGTTGAGCCTATCGAGATCGGCGGTCTTTATGGAGCGGTCGCATCGGGGGCAATACATCGACCGCGCATCGGATTGACCGGTTCAAATATCTGCCGGGACAAGCTTAAGGCCATGGTCGGTCATTGAAGGGCCCATGCGCTTGGCCGCCCTGTTCTCAGGAGGCAAGGACTCAGTCCTAGCCGCCTACCTTATGGAGCAGCAGGGGCATTCCGTGGATGTCCTGGTCAGCGTGCGGCCCAGGGACCCCCATTCGTGGGTGTTCCATACTCCGAACCTCAAGTTCCTGCCGTTGATGGCCGAGGCCATGAACAAGGAACTTGTCGCGGTGGACAGCACGGGCACGGAAAGGGACGACCTCCGGGCGCTTGAGGACGCCCTTTCCCTGCTCGAGGTCGATGGCGTGATAACCGGGGCCATCGCCTCGGACTATCAATGGGACCGCATAAATCATGTTTGCGAGGGCCTCGACCTCAATGTCCATTCGCCGCTCTGGAGAAAGGACCAGGACCTTCTCATGGAGGAGCTTATCGATGCCGGCGTGGTAGCCATGATCGTAAGCGTTTCGGCCGACGGGCTGGACGCATCATGGCTGGGCAAGCGGATCGACCATCAGGCGCTGGATGGGCTGAGATCGATCGCCAAGAGCAGGGGGATGAACCTTGCGGGCGAGGGAGGCGAGTATGAGACGTTGGTCCTGGACTCCCCGCTCCATCGGCGGGCGATAAGGATATTGGGTTCGGAGGTGGAGAGCGGCCGGGACTCCGGCCTGCTTAAGGTCACCAGGGCAATGCTGGAGGATAAAAAATGAAGGGTCACAGGTTCCCCGCCGATGCGAGGAAGAGGCTTAGCAACGAAGAGAGAAGAAGGATGCAGCCGGCGGAGGATATCATAGCTCGGATGGTCCTTATGCCGGAGGAGGTGGTCGCCGACCTCGGATGCGGGACCGGCTACGTCACCATCCCCATGGCCGCGCGGGTGACTAAAGTGTACGCGATAGATGCTCAGAAGGCAATGCTGGAAGCCCTAGCCGAGGACCTCCCTCACGAGCTCAAGGACAAGGTCGTCCCGATCCAGAGCGAACTCCCGAGGATCCCTCTTGAGGACAGGTCGATCGATCGTGCTGTGGCCGTGAACGTCGTGCATGAGGTGGGGGACCTCGCCGCCCTGGAGTCCGAGCTGCGGCGCTGTCTCCGTCCGGGAGGGAGGTTCACCATCGTGGACTTCCCAAAAAGGGAGACCAGTCTAGGTCCCCCCGTCTCCGAACGGCTGAGCGAGGAGGAGGTTATCTCCAATTTCCCATTCTTCCGCAAGCTCAAAGAGTGGAACTATCCGGAGTTCTATCAGTTGGAGCTTTCCCTCTGACCCCCATCTCTTGGCAGAACACCAGCACCTCGTCATAATCTGGCTCCTCGGCCTGCGAGGTATCGTAGGAGATCCAAGCATACCGGACCTCTCCATCGCGGTCCACGATGAACACCGAGCGCCGGGACCTGCCGTTCAGGTAGCCCTCCCCTCCCATGAGCACCCCGTAATCATCGCTAACCTTCCCATCGAAGTCGGACAGCAGCGGGAACTGGAGGTCCAGACGCTCCTTCCATGCGCTGTGAACGAACTGACTATTGGTGCATATGCCGATAAGCTCCGCCCCTGCTCTCCTGAACTCCTCGTACATCCTCTGGAACTGCTTCATCTCCACATTGCATATGACGCCGAAGTCTCCATTATAGAATATGAGCACCGCCGCGCCCCGGCCCAGAACTTCGGACAAGCTTAAGGACCCGCCGTAGGCCTCAGGGAGTGTGAAATCCGGCGCTCTCTCGCCAACGGAGGGTGTTCGAGACATAGCATCAGAATATGGGATGGAGGTTTGAAATACTTGCCTTCAGCCCCTCTCAATCGGCCCTCAGCGACACCTCCGGGGCATCCGCTCTCGATCTGGCCACCAGGACCCCGGCGACCAATGTAACTAGAGATAGAGGAAGGCCGATGATCAGCGGATCTATCACGTTGAAAGGGGAGCCGAGCAAGGTGGTCTGTCCGAACAGGGCGTTGCAGATCCCCAGCTTGGAGGCCTCCGCGGTATGAACGAAAACCGTCCACAGGAACCATGTTACCGCCCCTACCGTGAGCGATAATTTGGCGGGCAAGGCCAGCGGGTCCTTGGAATATAGCCCGTAGGTAAGGACTGGCAGGAAGGCGCAGGCACACATGGCGGTGGCCCGGGCGATGATGCTTGGGGGCATGACCAGGGCAAGGGCGACCGAAAAGACGATCATGCTGACCATGCCCATCTGGGTCACTTTCTTGGAGGGACGCTCCCTCTTCACGATGTGCTTGTAAAGGTCATACCCGGCGGTGGTGCCCATGGTGTGAAAGATCGAGCTAAGGGTCGACATCCCCGCAGCCAGGAGCACAAGGAGGAATATGATAACGAACAGGTCGGGCATCGCAGAGTTGATGTAGAGCGGTATGATGTTGTCAGCGTTCTTATCGGCGGCGTAATAGGCCACTTGGCCGGTCCTCTCCCAGAACCAGACATTGGTCAGAGGTCCTACGGTGAAGGCCACGCCGGTCATCATCAGGAGGAAGGGACCTCCCACCGAAACAGCACGGTTGATGGAGCGTTCGTCCTTGGCTGACAGGAAGCGAACGCTGAGCTGAGGTTGGGCCAGCACTCCGATGCCGACGCCCATCACGATCGTGGTGACCAAGGTGAGCCAGATATCCGTTCCGAAAGCGGGCATAGCCGTCCAGGAATGAAGTCCGCCGTCCTTAAGGAACCCTGGTATCTGAGGCGACAGGCCCGCGAGGCTGGTGAAGCCGTTCTCCACGCCCCCCACCGCAGCGAGCGTTAGCACCAGGAGAAGGGTCATGCCTACGAGCATGAGGGCTCCCTGCATGGCATCGGTGTACATGACCGCGATAAGGCCTCCCATGACCACATAGGCCGCGGTTATTAGCGAGAATCCGAGCAGGGCCACCGTATAGTCCAGATCGAACGTGGTATGGATGAACCATGCACCACCGATGATGATGGCCGCGCAATACAGCGGCATGGCCGCCAGGATCATGATCCCGCTGGCATACTGCATGAAGTTGGATCTGTACATCTTCCCCAGGAGATCAGGGAAGGTGACAGCTCCCAGGCGATGGCCGATCCTCCTGATCCTCTTCCCGTAGATTATAAAGGCAATAAGCACGCCCATCCCGATGTTCAGGACCGTTAGCCAGATAAGGCCGCTCCCGTAAAGGGCGGCAATTCCCCCGAACCCAACTATCGCCGATGTGGAGATGAACGTGGCCCCATACGACAGGCCAAGGACAAGAGGTCTGATCCTTCTGCCGGCCACCATGTAATCGGTGGCCTCCTTGGTATGGCGATAGCCCAGATAGCCGAGGAACATCGTAGCGGCCAGATACAGGGCCGTACAAGCGGCGAAGACCAAGGTGTCAACCATCTCATCCACCATCCTCGCATCTATCGACCAGGCCCCACGC
Source organism: Thermoplasmatota archaeon (assembly GCA_022709105.1). Lineage (GTDB taxonomy): Archaea > Thermoplasmatota > Thermoplasmata > Methanomassiliicoccales > Methanomassiliicoccaceae > UBA6. The sequence continues at coordinate 4,360 of JAKIXL010000025.1, forward strand.
TCCACAGACCAATGCCAGCGCGATCGATAGAACATAACCGAGGACGACAACAGGGTCACTGATGCCCAGCATAGAATCCCCCAATCCTTCAGGGGGCATATCCTGAATGGCGTATTTAAAATAAATGATACATGTTAACAGGGCACAATCTAGCAAGCATACGCCTACCGCAGCGGCACGGTCGCGGATAACTTGACGGCCTGAACGGCCATGACCTGTGTGCCATGACCATCAGGACCTTCACCGACCTTCTCAACAAGGGGCTGGACCTATATCACGCCGGAAGATATCTGGAAGGCTACGAACTGATGACCTCCAACGCCGGCCATGTACCTAGGAACGACGCCCAGGTCTATGACTATAGGGCCTCCATGGCCTGCCGCGCGGGCCATCCGGACCTGGCCATGGAGCTATTGAACGAGGCGGTGCTTAAGAAGGGCTGCTGGTACTCTCAAGAATATTTCGATGAGGACGAGGACATCGCGCCATTGGCCCTCCTGCCCGGCCTCTCCCGACTGAAGGAGGTCTGTTCGGAGAGGGAACGGGAGGCCCGGGCCGCCAGCGTTTCCGAGCTGGTCATGACCAGAGCATCCGTTCGCAATGATAGCGCTCCGATCGTCATAGTCCTGCACGGCAATGGGCAGAACATACCGATATGCCAGGAGGATTGGCGGGGCGTCCCGGAAGAGGGCTTCGACCTCGCCTTCGTCCGCTCTTCCCAACTAACGTTCTCTGACGCCTACGTATGGAACGATCTTAAGGAAGGGGCTCGAGACCTCGAAGAACAGCTCGACGTCCTGCGCGCCGAGGGGGAGCTGGACGGCCGGCCGGTCATCATGGCCGGCTTCTCAGCAGGGGCGCGCATGGTCATAAAGGCGGTCATCGACGGGATGGTGGACGCTGATGCACTCGTTCTGATAGGGCCTTGGTTGCCCGAGCTCCACGAATGGTCGGACACAATACGGAGCATGGGCGAGAGGATGCCGGGGACCTGCATCTTCTGCGGGGATAGGGACGAATGCCTTCCATGGGCCCATGGGTTGGCCGATATGCTACTCCGAATGGGGCGGCCATGCCGCTTCCTCGTCCCCGCCGGGCTCGGCCACGACTTTCCTCCCGATTTCACATCTGGCCTCGGTAAGGCGGTAACATCGGTCCTCAATACCCCGGCCGGTGAGGGGCTCGGGACAAAATGACCAAATAATCTCGCCTCCGTTCCATTATCGCCTAATCGAAGGCGGGGGGCAGTGGGCCGGCGACCAAGGAGGATAGGCAGTGAGCAGTGAGGGAGAAGAACAAAACACAGCCCGGGCCGGGACCGGGGACGGTCCCTTGAATGCCCTGGAGATCGGAGCAGATGAGAGAAGATCGTTGCTGGCCTCGATAGTAGAGCAGTCAGACGATGCGGTGGTGGCCCTGACCATGGACGGCAAGATAGCCTCATGGAACCGGGCCGCGGAGACGATCTACGGCCTTTCCGCCGGAAATGCCGCCGAGCAAAGCCTCTCTATGCTCATCCCCGAGGACCATACGTTCGAGGCCTCCGAGATGCTGGAGCGGATCGCCCGGGGGGAGAGCATTCGCAACTACGAAATGGGCCTCAGGAAGGAGAGCGGAGAGGAGATGCTTATCTCCATGTGCATGTCGCCGATCAGGGCCAAGGATGGGAGCATCATAGGCATGTCCACCGTCTCCCGTGACGTGACCGCTGAGGTCACGGCCCAGCATGCCGCTAAGGTTGCTGCGGGAGCGGAGCGCAGGAGGTTCGTCGAGGTGCTCGACCGCCTCCCGGCCTACGTTGCTCTTCTGACCACCGACCACCGCATCTCTTTCGCCAACAGATATTTCAAGGAACATTTCGGGGAGGACCACGGAAGGCACTGCTATGAATGCCTGTTCGGACTGGATGCCCCATGTGACTTTTGCCAATCATACATCGTTCTCGAGACCGGAAAGCCCCATCAGTGGGAGTGGTCCGGTCCGGACGGCAACATCTACGATGTTTTCGATTATCCGTTCGTGGACCTGGACGGTTCCAAGATGATCCTTGAGGTTGGCATCAACATCACCAAAAGGAAGATGGCCGAGGATGCCCTCAGGAAGGCCTTGGCCTACAACAGGAGCTTGATCGAAGCGAGCTTGGACCCCTTGGTCACCATCGGACCGGACGGAAAGATAACCGACGTGAACATGGCCACCGAGTCCATAACAGGCAGGAGCAGGGCGGAGCTGATAGGCACCGATTTCTCCGACTACTTCACCGAACCAGAAATCGCAAGGGCCGGCTACGAAACGGTCTTCCGAGAAGGCCTCGTCCGCGACTATGCCCTTGAGATCAGGCACCAGGACGGTCGCATGATACCTGTCCTTTACAACGCTCAGGTCTATCGGGATGACGAGGGCCACGTCATAGGCGTCTTTGCCGCGGCCAGGGACGTCACCGCCCAGAAGAGGATCGAGGCAGAGCTGGCAGCCCAACGAAGGATGGAACTGGAGAGGATATCGGACCTTGAGAAGTTCCAAAGATTGACCGTCGGGCGGGAGCTTAAGATGGTAGAGCTGAAGAAAGAGATCGCGGAGCTGAGGGCGATCAACTCCGACCTGCGGAAGAGGCTGGAGCATTAGGATGTCAGGCCTAGCGCGTAGGGATGGCACGCCGTCTGAGCTTCACGAGAGACTGTCGGCACTTGAAAAGGAGAACGCCCTCGCCCGGCTGGAGCTGGAAAGGTTGAATGCCGAGCGGGAAGGGATGCGCGATCTTCACCGGGCCACCCTGAACCTGCTCGAGGATGTGGACGAGGAAAGATCGAAGTACTACAATGCTCAGCGGGCCCTCTTGAACCTACTGGAGGACGCTGACGAAGAGCGCTCCAGGGTCGAGCACACCAAGGCGAGGCTGGAGCTGGTGAACAACGAGCTGGAGACGTTCTCATCATCGGTCTCCCACGACCTGCAGGCGCCCCTGCGGGCCATCAAGGGCCTGTCCCAAGCGGTCCTTGAGGACCAGCAAGACAGGCTGGACGAGGTAGGGAGACGATATCTGGTGCTAATGCGTGACAGCGCCATAAAGATGGAGATATTGATAGAGGATGTCCTGGAGTTCTCCAGGCTCAACCGCCAATCAATGATGAGGTCCCACATAGACCTGAGCTCGATCGCCAGGTCGACCTTCGCCGAGCTGTATGCCCTTGAACAGGGCCGAAACATAGCGCTCGTCACCAACGGAACGCCATTGGTCACGGGGGACGAGGCCATGCTCCGACGCGTCATGTCCAACCTCCTTTCCAACTCCATCAAGTTCACCAGGGACAGGGAGGATGCGCTTATCGAGTTCGGCTTCGAGCCGGAGAGCGGCTCCTACTATGTCCGCGATAATGGAGTGGGCTTCGACATGCAGTACGCCGATCGGCTGTTCGATGTCTTCCACAGACTGCATCCCGGGTCGGAGTATAAGGGCACGGGCATGGGTCTGGCCCTGGTAAAGAGGATCATTGGCCGTCACGGCGGGAGGATATGGGCAGTCGGTGATGCTGGAAAAGGCGCCTCGTTCCATTTCACCCTCCCCGATGGCAATATGGGCGGAGGCGATCCACCGCGCACCTGATGCTCTGACGCGATCCCCATCCGCTTCCGTCCGTGCAGCATGGTCAGGGGCGATCGCGGCCTCTTATATATAGAGGTCATCCGGATGGGAAAGCCCCTGTCCGCGATCGCCTAAGCGGAAAAAAGCATGATGCTGTAGCACAATCACCCTCAGCCTCTCTTATGGAGGACAACGCGGCCACCTTTAGCGGCCTTGAACGATCGCAGAGGAAGCGTATGAGGGGACCAGACCGAGCATGGAACGTATGAGTATTCTTATATTGGAGGACAATGAGGCGGACCTCGAGCTTATCAAGCGGGAGCTTCGTTCCGTGCGTTACCATTCCGATATCGAATGGGCCTGGAGCAAGGCCACTTTCTTGGACGCCCTGGAGCGCAAGGCACCGCAGATCGTGTTGTTGGACTACTCTCTTCCTGGATTCGACGGACTGACCGCAATGGCCATGGTCCGTGATAGGTTTCCGGAGGTCAGGACGATCATCGTGTCCGGAGGGATCGGGGAGGAAACGGCGATAGAGGCGCTGAAGACAGGAGCCACGGACTACGTGCTCAAGAAACATCTCCACCGCCTCGGTCCTGTCATCGCCCGGACCATCCAGGAGATCGAGGAAACGGCCGAGAGAAGGAAGGCGGAGGCGGCCCTGGAAGAGAGCAGGAAAAGGTTCCATTCCCTGTTCTCGTCGAGCAATGAAGGCATCTGCCTGCACGAGATGGTGTATGACCCGAAAGGAAATGCCGTGGACTACAGGATAATCGATGCGAACCCGGCGTACGAGGCAATCACAGGCATTCCCCGCAATGAAGCGGTGGGCTCGATCGCCTCTGTGCTGTACAGGAGCACGCCTCCGCCGTATTTCGATCATTACCTCAAGGTCGTGGAGACCGGGCAGCCGTTCCGATTTGAGACCTACTATCCTCCAATGAGGAGGCACCTATTGATCTCGGCCTTCCTTACGGAAAAGGACCAGTTCGCGACCATGTTCATGGACGTGACCGAGCGAAAGCACCTGGAGGCCGAGCTGAAGAGGAAGGCAGAGGAGCTAGAGCGTTCCAACGCCGAGCTGCAGCAGTTCGCATATGTTGCCTCGCACGACCTGCAAGAGCCGCTGCGGATGATATCTTCCCATCTCGACCTTCTTAGGAGGCGGCACGGAGACCAGCTGAACAGTTCGGCCCTGCAGCACCTGGAGTTCGCGGTGGATGGTTCTCTGCGCATGAAGGCCCTGATCAGCGACCTGCTCCTGTATTCAAGGCTGGAATCGCGCGGCAGGGTCTTTGAAAGAGTGGACCTGTCCGAGTCCTTGCGGCAAGCTATGAACAACCTGCGTGCCTGCATCGATGAGAGCAAGGCCGCCATCAAGGCCCACGGGCTCCCTGAGGTGATGGCCGACCAAGTTCAGATGGTGCAGCTCTTCCAGAACCTTATAAGCAACGCCATCAAGTTCCGCGGCGCCTCGGCGCCAGAGATATCGATCCTCGTCGATGACAACGGGGAGGAATGGAACGTCCATGTCAAGGACACCGGCATCGGCATGGACCCCGTGCACAAGGAACGGATCTTCCAAATGTTCCAGCGCCTACATACCAAGGACGAGTATCCCGGCACCGGCATCGGTCTGGCCATTTGCAAGAAGATCGTTGAGCGCCATGGCGGGCGCATATGGGTGGACTCGGAACCGGGAAAAGGCTCGACGTTCTCGTTCTCCCTGCCGAAAATGGAGACGAACAGCGCCGCTGCCTGATCTGGTCCGCACCATTTCACATCGACCCTCCCAACGCGCTCGGCGGCCTGAGCACCCTCCCTTGGAATGAAAGTCCGAACTAAAGTACCTCGGCATAAGGACCCGTCATATTGCTGCATTGTTCGAACGAGGACGGCGGTTTTATCTATGGACATCTCCAGTATAGCGAACCAGCGCGGCCCGGGCATTTCCCCGGGCCCGACAATGGTCCGAGCAGATGAGAGACCGGCCAATGGGCAGGTAGTTGCCTATGGGACCCGAGAACGGAGAGAACGGGAACGCGAACCTGGACGAGAGACAGGCACGCTTGCTTTTCGACACCATGCTACAGGGCGTGGTCTTCCAAAACGCAGACGGTGAGATAATCTCCATGAACCTGGCGGCAGAACAGATCCTCGGAAAGCCCATAGGGGATTTCATCGGACAGTCGTCGGTGAAAGTGGAGAGGGACAGCATCAGGGAGGATGGAACGCCCTATCCCGGACTGGAGCATCCGGCCATGGTGTCCCTGCGGACCGGACGGGAGATCAAGGACGCGGTCATGGGCATATTCAATCCTAGGGAGCGGAGATATCGCTGGATATCCATAACGGCAGTGCCTCTGTTCCGTCCGGATGAGGACCGACCGTACCAGGTCTATACTCTTTTCCGGGACATAACCGAGGAGAAGCGCATCGGGGAAGCGCTGCGGAAGAGCGAGGCAAGGTATCGTGAGCTGTTCAATTCGATGACCGAAGGGATCGCCGTTGTCGAGCCCACCTTGATGAGCGGCCGCATCGCCTTCATCTGCCGGGACGTGAACCCTGCATGGGAGCGCATGTTCGGCCGGGCCAAGCCAGATGTCGTGGGGCGGTCTCTGCACGATGTGTTCGGCCACGAGGTCAGCGCCGAGGTGGTCAAGGCCCTGATGGAGGTCGGCGAGACCGGGCGGCCAGAGATCCTGGAGGAGCATCTGGCGGGACCCGATCGGTATTACAACATCCATATTTGGAGCATCGGAGAAAGGAGCATGGTCGTCGGCCTAACCGATATTACGGATATCAAGAGGGCGCAGGTCGAGGCGGAGAGGCAGCGTGAGCGGCTGCAGCTTATTTTGGACAACACGCCGGTGGCCATTGGGATCACCGACAAGGAAGGACGAACCATCCTGGACAACGGGATGCTGGAGAAGATATGGAGGGGCCGGCCTGCGCAAGAGGGGACGGCCGACCGCTCCCAATGCAGGGCATGGTGGGCCGGCACCAGGCGGCCGGTCGGGCCAGACGAATGGCCGGCCGTTCGCGCGCTGAGGGGCGAGGCCTCGACGGCCACCTTCGACATAGAGAGGCTCGACGGCACACAAGGCGCTCTGGTCGTCTCCGCCACCCCCATCCTTGACCGTGATGGCAGCGTTGCCGGAACGGTCTGGACCAACCAGGACGTCTCCGAACTGAGGAGCACGGTGGAGGCCCTCAGGAGGTCAAACGCCCAGCTTCAGCAATATGCGCATATCGCATCGCACGACCTGCAGGAACCGCTGAGGATGGTGTCAAGCTACCTCCAGCTGCTCGAGAGGAGGGAAAGGGAGAAGCTCGATCCGATCTCCAAGAGGTACATCGATTACGCGGTGGAGGGAGCTGGCCGGATGAGGGCCATGATCAATGACATTCTCATCTACTCAAGCGTGGAAGGCGGCGAGGAGGAGCTTCGACCGGTGAACATGGAGGAAGTGCTCCCCGTCGTCCTGTGGGACCTTGCTCCAGCGATCTCGGAGAGCGGAGCGTCGATCACCCACGACCTCCTGCCCACCGTCCAGGCGGACCGGGCACAGATGGTCCTGCTGCTGGAGAACCTGATAGGCAATGCCATTAAATACAGAGGGTTAGCAGCGCCTCAGGTCCACATCTCCTCACGAAGGGAGGGCGGGGAGATGATACTCTCAGTAGCTGACAATGGCATAGGCATCGATCCGAGGTATGCGAACAAGCTTTTCCGCATGTTCTCCCGGCTGCACGCCAGAGAAGAATATCCAGGTACCGGTATGGGACTGACGATATGCAAGAGGATCGTGGAGCGCCACGGGGGACGCATATGGTTCGAGAGCGAGCTGGACGAGGGAACGACGTTCTACTTCAGCCTGCCCATCGCCGCGAGTACGTCAGGGAACGGCGGCGGCTACGCCCCCTAGGACGATAACCTCCAAATATGCAGAACCGGAGAGGGGTCCGAGCTAGACCGATGGGTCGACCAAGGCCGCATTGAGGGCGGCCCTTCACGGCGTTCCCGCAGAAATTGGTGCGTGAAAAAAGCGCATCATCTCGGTCCGCGCGAAGATGAGGGGGCGTGGTGCGGCCAGGTCATGAAGGCGCTGAAGGCACGCACTGGCCATCATCATGGCTGAGATCTCGGCGGATTCATGTCCGGCCGGGCCCTGATCGGAAGGACACGGCCTTCATTCGACCATGGTGCTTGCGCTCACATTTACGCCTGCTGTCAGGAACAGGGCCAGGGACGGCAGGGAATGGACAGGTCGGGGCAAGCTGCCGAAGGTTCTCAATGATCTCATTAAATTAACAGACATGACCTCAAGGTCCGACACAGCCGGTTCAAGAGGCCAGTTATCCGTTCGCAGCTCACTCCGGCTTATATCCAGCGTCCTTGATCTTCTGCTTCATCTGGTCCACGGAGGCCTTTCCCTCATGGTCCACCTTGACCTTCCCGGTCTTCAGATCGACGTTCACGCTCGATATGCCGGGCAAGGTCCTCAGTGCGTTCTCCACGTTCTGTGCGCAGCCACCGCACTTCATGCCCTTGACGATCAAGACAGCTTCAGCCATTGTCCTCGAAACTGAGATGGAGCTGATGGTTAAAATAGTACACGAATTGCCGGCGGGATGCTAACGATGAACGACGGGTCCGCAATAGGTCCCAACCAGGCCATCGGCCTCTCCATCGCATGATCGTTTTTTACATTGCTCGTGATAGGCCCCGGGACGATCGAAAGGAAGAAATGGCACGTCCACAAACGCCCGCATCATGCCCAACGGCCTTCGAGTGACCATCTGGAGAAGTACCACGGTCTCTCTCCCGCCCCGGACCATCCGATCGGTGTCACGAGGAGAGCGGAGATGGAGGGACCGGCTTGAGCCTGGAAATGGAAGTGGAAGGACAGCAAGAGGGTTGCCATGAATGGGATGATGGAAGAACGGGACTGGAGCTCGAGGCGGCCGATGCCATATCTCCGGCCCCGATGGCGGCCGTTACCATTTAGGGGCCTGCCAGTTCGACCTTTATCGTCCCCTCGTTTTCTTGAGGCCTAGCGAGCCACCTCGTTGATGGCCGCGGACCCTATTAATAGGCGGACGATATGCACTCGCTAAATGGCGGCGAACGTGGGTCGGAGCGAGGGTCTATTGCTGATGACAGGGGCTCTCTGGGGCACGGCCTATGTGGCCATCAAGGTAGGCTTGATGGACGGCGACCCTTATCTTTTCGCCCTCCTCCGTTTCATCCTAGGTTCTGCGGTACTTTTCGCTTTCATAGCCTATACTAAAAGATACGATCACTCCCTGTTCCGAGACCGCACCATCTGGCTGGTTGGTCTTTTGAACGCGCTGTGCATCGCCCTGCAGAACGTGGGCATTACCATGACCACGGCCACCAACGCCGTGCTTCTGTTCAACATCAACGTCGGTTTCGTGGCCATTCTTGCCGCGGTGATCCTGAAGGACAAGCTGGCGCGCAGAGTGCTGGTCGGCCTTTTCACCGGCATGGTCGGGGTGCTTCTCATCTCCACCAACGGGGACCTTTCCACGATCTACAGCGGCACCTTCCAGGGGAACCTGCTCGTCCTATTGTCAGGGATACTATGGGCCTTCTGCACCGTGTACCTCAAGCGGGTCCTTGACAGAGGGAAGGACGTCACCATGGTCACCGGGGCGATGTTCCTGCTGTCGGTGGTGTTCCTTCTGCCTATCACCGCGGTCTTCACCACCAACTACGCGATGGACGGGGCGGCATGGCCGTCCGTGATCTGGACGGGCGTGGTGTGCACCGGCATCGCCTACTTGACCTACAACCTCGGGCTGCGCCGCGTGAGCGTCACCATAGCCACCATCATCCTCCTGTCCAAGTGGTCTTCGCTATGCTCTTTGCACTACTGCTCTTGGGAGAGGTCCCGACTGGCTCCATCGCCCTGGGAGGCGGACTGATCGTCCTCTCCGTGCTCATCATCTCGCTGGCAGACCGTCCGGCCCTATCGAATCGCCCAAGGTAGGTTCTAAAGATGCGATAGGGCCCCTACGCGACGCTAAAGTTCTAAAACCGGATAGAACGAAGCATCGCCGGCAAGAAGCTCAATGACTTATGGAGGAAATCACCAGTAATAGTGTCAAAAACCCCCTCTATTGAAAATCGTTTTGAGATATCTGGATATGGTTGATGGTGGGTCTGCCCGAATTTGAATCGGGGTCTAAGGCTCCCAAAGCCCCAAGGATGGACCAAGCTACCCCACAGACCCTTTGAGCCGAGTAATACGAACCTCTCAATAAAGCTTCGCCCCCGCTCCCGTTTCCGCCGGAGCGCTGATAACGGTCCAGCAAGGGTTAAAAGAGAAATCCCTCATCGGAGTGGGCATGAAGGGAGGAGGCATCATGGCCGCGGCCGCCTTGACCGTGGTCATTCTCATCGGCGCCGGGCTCTACGCTCTGGTCATCGCCGATGAGACGGGCGGAAACGTGGGATTCCAGAACGGGGACCTCGTCAAGCCGACCACCCCCTCGCCCAAGCGGCCGCCGGCCCCCTTATGGACAACGTCTCGGCGGTGCCGATCAACGCCGAGAACATCAACCTGTTCTGGAACATAACCGAGGACATCTATGCCGGATATGGCGGTGCGTTGCAGCTCCGAGTGGAGAACAAGAATTCCGGGACATTATACG
>JAKIXL010000260.1:0-259 GCA_022709105.1 Thermoplasmatota archaeon
GCGAGAGCGTCGGAGAGCCGCTGCCCTCGGGGGTGAGCATTGTAGGGGCGGACAGGCTGGCTGAAGCGATAAGGGGTGCGGACGTGTACGTGGACCTAACCTCCCCGGCCGCTGCCGAGATCAACCTGCCAGTGGTCCAGTTGAAAGGGGTGAATATAGTCCTAGGTACCACTGGCATCTCTGCGGACGCCATGATCGGGCTCCGAGCGTCCCTTCGGGCCACTGGGGCTTCGGCAGTGGTTGCGCCCAACTTCTCAGT
>JAKIXL010000260.1:278-2013 GCA_022709105.1 Thermoplasmatota archaeon
GCACTGCCTGAATATGACGTCGAGATCATCGAGGTCCACCACAGCATGAAGAGGGACGCTCCGTCCGGCACGGCCCGGCGGGCCGCCAAGATAATCTCCGAGGCGACTGGCGTGGAAAACATGGCCCATGGGCGCGTGGGGGTGGTCGGTGCGAGGGGCAGGGAGATCGGAATGCACTCGGTAAGGGCTGGTGACGTCGTCGGCGAGCATACCGTCATCTTCGCCGGACGAAAGGAAAGGATCGAGCTGACCCACCGGGCCCATTCGCGGGAGGCGTTCGCCGAGGGCTGTGTCCTGGCGATAAGGTGGATCGCCGGGAGAAGGGATGGCGAGGTGCACTCCATGGAGGAGGTGTTGGGCCTATGATCAAGGTCATGAAGTTCGGAGGCACGAGCCTGGGCAGCGTTGATGCGATGGAGAGGACCGCCTCCATAATCGGCCGGGACGGGGCGAAGAAGATCGTCGTCGTATCGGCGATGTCCGGCGTCACCAACTCTCTTATAGGGTGCATAAGGGACCGCCCTCCGATAGAGGGTGTGCTCGCCTCACTGAGGGACAGGTACTCCTCGAGCGCTAAGATGATCATGTCACCTCCTCTTTTTGCAGAATACGGAGAAGCGTTGGACTCCAGCCTAGATGATCTCCGTATCGTGCTGAACGCGCGGTGGAAGGTCGCCGCGGACCCGCTGCTCGATGATGCCATATCCTCTTGGGGCGAGCGGCTGTCGTCCCTAACCATGGCCTATGTGCTCAGGTCAAGGGGCGTGGACAGCGTTCCCTTGACCTCGGAGAAGGCGGGCATCGTGGCCCAGGGAACACCAGGCAACGGCTCGGCCGATCTTGATGCTACCCATCGCAACCTGAGGAACAACGTCCTGCCGCTTCTAGAGAAGCACACCGCCGTGGTTCTCACCGGTTATTACGGCTGCGATGAGCATGGCCGGCCTGTGACCTTCGGCCGCGGCGGTTCCGACTACTCCGGAAGCGTTGTGGCCTATGGCACCGATGCCGATTGCTGCGAGATATGGACAGACGTCAATGGTTTCATGACCGCCGACCCCCGAGCGGTGCCGTCGGCCAAGTGCATAGAGGAGATGGACTATAACGAGGCCGCGGAACTCGCTTACTTCGGGGCCAAGGTCCTGCATCCCCGCACTGTCGAGCCGGTGAGGCGCAAAGGCATACCACTCATGGTCAAGAACACCTTCAATCCGGAGGCTAGGGGAACACTGATCAGGGCGCACAAGACCAACGGCGGGGATGTCCTCACATCGGTTGCGGTGAAGTGCGATCTCTCCATCGTGAAGGTTTACTCGTCGGAGATAGTTTACCAGCCAGGCCTGATCTCCAGGTTGGTAGGAGCGATATCCGACGCCGCCGTGAACACCTATGCGGTGTCCACTTCCCTCTCCACGCTGGCCATGGTCATTCCCACACCTGCGGTGGACGAGGTGCTGAGGCGGATCGATTCGCTTGGAGAGCAGCAGGTAGAGAAGCTCACGGTAAAGGGCAACGTTTCGCTCATATGCTGCGTGGGGGAGAACCTGCTTAACGTCCAGGGAGTATCGGCCAGGGTTTTCTCCTCGGTCGCCGACATCGGCGCCAACATCGAGATGATATCGGAGGGCGCATCGGACGTGGCCCTGAACTTCGTGGTCCCCAGCGACAAGGCGATGGACGTAGTAAGGAAGATCCACAGTACATTCATAGGTGGTTAGGTTGAGGAACTTCGAGA
>JAKIXL010000261.1 GCA_022709105.1 Thermoplasmatota archaeon
CGCGCCGTGGGACAGCCCCATCATGGTCGCCAAGAAGAACGACGGGAATAGGAACACCCTTCCCGCGACGGCCAGGGTCTGCAGCCTCTTGCTTCCCAGACTGGTTGCCCAGTGGCCCGCCTGCGAGTACGTAAGTGCCGAGGCGATGGATGAAGCAAGGTAGATGATGAACACCTCAGTACTGCTCATTCCGGCGTAGTGCTTCAGGAAGATAGGCAGGCCGACGTAGAACGACAGGAACACGATCATAGCATATACATAGTACATCCGTAGGTTGCCCGGAATGTTCTTGATGCCGATCCTTCCGGAGCTGATCCTCAGGACATGGATCATGCGGTACGGCAGATACCGTGCTCGCTCGAACACGTACAAGGGGGTACGGAGGATCGAGCCGCTGACGATCTTGGAGCGGTCGAGCACCTCTCCCGGTTCAGGGACCCACCGGTATGCCAGGAATATCGAGACCATGGAAAGGCCAGCGGCCATGATGAACAGCGCCCGCATGGTAAGAGAAGGATCGGCGCTGTTGGAGAAGCCCGCTATCCACACCGTCCCGACACTAAGGCCGACGACCCATCCGATGCCGCCAATCTTGCTGAAGTCCCCCAGACGCCTGGCCCATTCCTCTTCCTTGAACGATTCCAGGATGAGGACGGTGCCCACCGGCGAGGCTGCTGTGGACAGCAGGCCCAGAACGGCATTGGCGATAAGATATTGAAAGAAGTTGACCGAGAACGCCATCATGAGGAGGGAGAGCGCCAGCCCGGCGAACCCGATGAGCACGAACAGGCGCCGCTTCTTTGCTGCGTCCGAGAGGTTACCCCACATGATGTTGGATGGTATCGCTGCCAGAGACGAAAGCGCGCTGATCATCCCGACCTGCGCCACGGTCCCCGCCAGGCCCTCGGTCACGAACAAGGGGAAAAGCGGCGAAGTGCTGCCCCCTGCCATGTTGTTAGGTAGGAACGAAAAGTACCACTTATCGTCCTTTGTTCTGCTCTTTCCCATCCCGATGCATCCCGCCCTTAGAACGGACGTGGGCTCATGAAGGTTTGCGTCCCCATGCCAGCTATCAAGAACCTAGCCCAACAGGATGGCTAGGGCGATTATGCCAAGGACCAGCATGGATACCAGGATGAACCTCGGTTCACGGTCCGCGATAAATATGGCAAGGGTCGTGAGCACTCGCGTCAGAGGAGTGGCGATCAGCAGGATGATGCCAAGGTCGATGACCGCTATTGGGTTCCCGGCGGCGATCCCTTGCGCGATGTCCCCAAAGCCCATATCCGCCTCGTCGTGCCCTCCGGGGTCTAGAGCGAAGAGAAGCAGGCCGATGAGCAGAACGGCCATGCTGACGGTCATGCCCCACCTGAGCACCACGTGGACCCAGCGGTCGGTGCGGGAACGATCGCCCCGGTCGTAGCTCATAACCCCACCTCGAACCCGATGGACTTGATCAGCATGAGGGCAGCCACACCGAGCATCAGGAGGGCGAAGTACCTGCGGAGGGCCGGCCCGGCAGTGCGTCTCGCCACCCTGGGGCCCACCATCGCGCCGGCGAACACGCCCAGGGCTACAAGTGCGGCCAGCACCGGAGAGATGAGGCCGTTGGCGTAAAGAACGATCGCTCCGGCGAGCGCGGTCACACCGATCATGAAGTTGCTGGTGGCGGTGGCCGCGCGCATAGGCACGCCCATCCATACGTTCATAGCCGGTACCTTGACGATGCCGCCGCCCACGCCCAGCATCCCGGACATGTTTCCGGCGAAGAACGACGCCAGAAGGCCTCTCTCGAGGTTCCTCACTTCGTAATGGACCTTCTCGCCGGTCGATGGATCATCATAGGCGCAGCTAAGGTAGTCCACGCACCTCTCTCCGTGGATGGTGACCTCTGGCCGCTTGAGCATATAGTACGATGAGTAGACGAGCAGCAGAGCGAACACCGCGGAAAGCACGTGCTGGTCAAGATATACGGCCAGCACAGCACCCACCATCGAGCCCA
>JAKIXL010000262.1 GCA_022709105.1 Thermoplasmatota archaeon
GTCCCATTCGAACACCATCCCGGGAGCGTTGTCCGATGATCTTCCGGCATCGAGAAGTACGGGCCGGCCTTCGGATACCTCCATGTATGTCCAGGGCAAACAGGCCACCGGAGGCATCGGATCTATCTCCCAATCCATCCAGAACAGGGAGGAGAAGAAGGCTGCTACCGGTCCTGAGCGCACCGCCGCACCGACCTCTCGGTTCTCGAAAAGCGCGCTGTCGCCCCAGTTGATGGATGACACTATCGCCAGGTCATCGATCACCAGACCCTTGTTGTGCATCACTGAAAGACCATGGTAAGGGGATATGACCCGTGCCTCGAGGTCGTACCCATGCTTCTTGGCGAGTGAGTTGAGCTTGTCGGCAACTGCCTGATTGTCCGCCCGGCCCCAGGATGAATCGAGGAGGACCCTAACCTTCGTTCCTCTCTTGGCCGCATCGATCAGCGAGGTCAACAGGCTGGGTTCCGAGGTCCATCGAGGCTCGATCGACATCTGTTCCACGAGGACGGTCTCCCTCGCACTGTCGATGAACCCCTTGAGCGAGGCCATGGAATGGTCCGGAGAGAGCACCGGAACCACCTTGCATCGGTAACGGACGGTCTCGTCCGTTCCGTCGGGCGCATCGACCAGTTGCATAAGCTTGCCCCCGCTCCGTGGCGGCGCCACATCGATGCGCCCGTTGAAATCCCGGTCGAAGACACCATCATAGTAAGATCCCAGGTCCCAGGCGTCCATGGTCACTCCCCATCCGCGGTTGGAGTACAGCCCTGAGCCCCAGTTCTCTGACATGACCGTCACCCGGCGGCCGTCCACCACCAGGTACTTGGAGTGCAGGTAATCGTACCGCTTGTAGGAATCGAACGAGCGTAGCTCAAGGATGCGCACGCCAGCAGCGGCAAGGGTCACGGCGGCATCCTTGGACCGGCCTGACAGTCCGCCTACAGGCTGGCCCTCGATGAGCACGTTCACCTCCACGCCGCGGCGGACGCACCTCACCAGTTGTTCCACTATGAAGGGGTCCGATATCTCATAGACCGAGCAGTTGGCCGTCCTGGAAGCCAGAGATAGTTCCCGAGCGATGCGCCAGGCAGCTGTCTCCGGGGCCGAGAACGGCTCGACCACTGCATCGAAGACCGGCTGGGGATGATCTGACCGTCCGGGAGGTTCCACCTTCCAGTCCGAGGACGTGTTGGTGTCGCCCCCCCGTCTAACCATGGCATGGCCTTTGGTGACGCCCACTACCGGGGGGCCGCTCCATCCATCCCCTCGGTACGCTGATGCTCCATAGACCGCCGCATCGATGACCGAACGGTCACCGGCGCGCAAGAGTACCTCATCCCCGCCATCAGCCAGGGCGAACCTTCCGCTCCATCCGAGCGAGGCGTTGCCCTTTTCGATGCACCGTATCCCTGGCCTGAGGTCAGCGAAAGCCTTTCCATCGGCGGTGAATGCTACCGAGGCCCCACTGCCCAAGACCATGCCGGGCGGGAGAATGATGGTCCCTTCCCCGTCATCGATGGTCATCCCGTCGAGGACCAGCTCATCTCCGAAATTGGTGATGATCACATACTCGACGGGCCGGCCAGGGCACACCTCGGTGATGAGAGGCCCGCGCACCGGGGCGGCCGGAGAATGATCGTAAGCGGCGAGCATGCTCTGCTCCGAGGATGTGGATGAGGGGCCAGGCTGGGCGGTGGGGAGAACTAGCACCAGCAGGACCAAGATATGCAGGCCCCTCATCGAGCCTGTCAATCCCAGGGCGGAAGATATGCGTGACCGCTACACTTATCCTAAAGGCCTTAGAGGAACTGGACCAGGTCGGCCAGGACCTTGCGGGGCTCCTTGTTCTTTACAACCCCTGATGCCAGCAGCACCCCCGCTGCCCCCAGCTCTATGGCCTTCTTGACGTCCCGGCCGGTCTTGATCCCCGCGCCGCAAAGGACCTGTATGTCCTCGTCGACACGATGCACGGCGGTCACCGTTTCACTTAC
>JAKIXL010000263.1 GCA_022709105.1 Thermoplasmatota archaeon
GGCGGAGGATATGACCACCACGCCCGCCATCCCCAGGGCGATGCCCGCTCCGGAGCGCCGGGGCCTTTCCCTTAGGTAAATATATCCCAGTATGCCGACAACTATGGGATGGCAGGTCACCAGCACCGTGGCCGCGGCCACCGACGTTTCCTTCAACGCGGCGTTGAAGGCGACGAAGTGGACCGCGAGGACCGTGCCGATGGCCGCAACCGCCCACCATTGTCTCCTCTCCAGCCACCGCAGCTCCTCGCGATGCTGTTCCCTCCACCGGATGAATATGCTGGCGAAGGAGATTGAGACTATGGCGAACGCCACTCCCGCGTAGCTCAGGTCCCTTGGTTGGGCGGCCAGTGGACCACTCTCAATGCAGGATTATGCTCTTCACTCCCCGGCAGGCCTTTATCCGGGGTATCATCTCCGGGGGTACCTCGCTTCCGGTGATGATGTACAGCCTAGGCTCCTCGCTGAGCTCGGGATCGTCTACAAGGGCCTGCCTGACGCTTATGCCGGCCTCGGCGATCACGCTGGTGACCTCGGCGATTATGCCAGGCACATGAGCGTCGGTCGGTATGACCTCGATGCAGCTCCATCCCATGACCGACGCTACGTCCTTCAGCATCGCCGTCGGCCGGAGGAGCGAGAACACCTGGCGTAGCTCCACCTCGGCCTCTATGGTCTCCACCGCGGCTCGCACGATCCTGCGATCGACCTTGGCCGCCCTCGCGATGGCGACGTCGCCGATCTCCACGTCCCCGCAGTAGACCCGGCCGTCCTTGACCCGCAGGCCGCTGGTCATCAGCAGCTTGGCAACCTTGCCCTGCGAGGGATATCGGCCGAAGAACTTGGACAGGGAGTACCACATACGGTCTGAGGATTGACCGAGGCGATAAAAGGGTTATCGTCACCGCACCGAGGTTCTGTAACATCTCGGCGGACATCTTTTTCTCCCCCTATCTCATTCAGAACGGTGCGGTCAGCGCCGGTCGAAAGGACCGCGCTCGTGATAAGTAGTATATACGTGCTAGACATTGTCTAGCAAGCGAGGCGTAGACCAATGTCAGGCAAGAGCATCCGCATGGAGCGGATCATCGACAGGAACACTGGCCGGGCCGTGATCGTGCCCGTGGACCATGGCATCACCATGGGGCCGATCGCAGGGCTCGTGGACATGAAGGCGACCATCGACAAGGTATCCCAGGGAGGGGCCACCGCTGTCGTCATGCACAAGGGCGTGGTGCCTTATGGCCATCGTTGCTTCGGCCGGGACATCGGCCTCATCGTTCATCTTTCGGCCTCCACCTCCCTCTCCCCGGACCCCAACTCCAAGGTGCTGGTCACCACGGTGGAGGAAGCGATCAAGATGGGGGCGGACGCCGTGTCCATCCACGTCAACATCGGCGCCAGCACCGAGCCGTACATGCTGAGGGACTTCGGCCAGATCGCCAGGGAGTGCAATGAGTGGGGCGTGCCCCTTCTGGTGATGATCTACCCTCGGGGGAAGGAGATTAAGAACGGCTACGACGTGGACCTTATCAAGCAGTGCGCCCGCGCCGGGATGGAGTTGGGAGCGGACGTGATCAAGACCTCGTACACCGGGGACATCGACTCCTTCAGGGAGGTGGTCCGGGGGGCCATCATCCCGGTGGTGATAGCCGGCGGCCCCAAGATGTCGTCCGACCGCGATCTCCTCCAGATGGTTAAGGACTCGCTGGAGGCGGGAGGCATGGGAGTGAGCATCGGACGCAACATCTTTCAGCACCGTAATGTTACGGGTATCACCAAGGCGGTGGCGGATATCGTCCTCCACGACGCCGAGGTCGACGAGGCGTTGAAGCAGCTGGAGTAAGCTTATGTCCCCCAAGATGATATGGGTCCGGGCCGACCTTCCCGGAGACTACGAGGAGCGGAAGAGCATGGTGTCATCGGCCCTGGAGGCCGGGCTCACCAATATCATGATACGGGACACCGACCGGGCGCT
>JAKIXL010000264.1 GCA_022709105.1 Thermoplasmatota archaeon
CCTCGGCGGACTTGTGGTTGAACTGGTCACCCTCAGCGTAGGTCGCCAGTCCCGTATCGTACAGCGAGTACGGCGAGGAACGGCCCACTATGGTGGCACTGCCCTTGTAGAGCTTGACCCTTACGGTCCCGTCGATGTGCTCCTGCGTCTTATCGATGAAGGCGGTGAGCGCTTCCATGAGCGGCGAGAACCACAGGCCGTCGTAGGCCAGTTCGGAGAAGCGCTGCTCGACGCCGCGCTTGAAGTTGAACACGTCCTTGGTCAGGACCATCTTCTCCAGGTCCTTGTGGGCGTTGATCAGGACCATGGCCGCCGGCGACTCATATATTTCGCGGGACTTGATGCCCACCAGGCGGTCCTCGATGTGGTCGATGCGCCCGTAACCGTGCTTTCCGCCCAGCTGATTGAGCTTCTTCACGATCTCGGTCATGGACATCTTCTTGCTCTTGTTGAGGCCGACCGGCAGCCCCTTCTTGAAGTGGATCTCCACATATTCCGGCTTGTCCGGAGCGTCCGCCGGGTCCACCGTCCACTCGTAGGCGTCCTTCGGCGGCTCGGCCATGGCATCCTCGAGGATGCCGCACTCGCAGCTCCGTCCCCATATGTTCTCGTCCGTGCTGTACGGGCACTCCTTCTTGACCTTGATGGGGACATCGTTCTGCCTGGCATACTCGATCTCCTCCTCCCTGGTCATGACCCATTCCCTCATCGGGGCGATGATTTTGATCTCAGGCGCAAGGGCGGCGATGCTGACATCGAACCTGACCTGGTCATTGCCCTTGGCGGTGCACCCATGGGCTATGTACTTCGCCCCCTCCTTCTTGGCTATCTCCACCATGGTCTTGGCGATGAGCGGACGGGCTATCGATGTGGCAAGGGGATACGCCCCCATATACAGGGCGTTGGCCTTGAGGGAAGGCGCGATGTACTCGGTCACGAACTCCTCGGTGGCGTCGAAGGCGTACGCCTTCACCGCTCCGATCCTCAAGGCCCGGTCCACCGCCTCCTGAAGGTCCCCAGGCTGACCAACGTTGACGCTTACCGCGATTACATCCAAATCATACTTCTGTTGCAACCAGCGGATGGCCACGGAGGTGTCCAAACCGCCCGAGTATGCCAGGACAACCTTGTCACGAGCGTTCCTAGAGCGAGCTGCCATGTGAATCGGGGGCGATGAGGCGAGCATCTATATTAATCTGAAGCGCCGACGATGCGACATTGGTTCGACCAAGTGTTCGGAATAGGACAGCTCCGGGCGGAGGGAAGGATGGGAATGGATGGTGCGGGATCGAAAAAGGTGTCCATGCAAGGGGCGGGGGGACCTAAAATGTCCCGTTTGAGTCGCAATACTTAATAAAGATACTCTTAATTCGGGACATTCCCATGGGAATTACCCACAGCGGGGGCGCGGGATGATCAAGGCAGCGGTGGTCGGGGGATCCGGGTACATAGGGGGCGAAATAGTGCGCCTTCTGAGCCGCCATCCCAGGATCTCCCTCGAGGCGATCACGTCCCGACAGCTGGCTGGACAGAAGGTGGCGGATGCCCATCCCTTTCTCCGCGGATACGTGGACCTCACCTTCAGCGAGTCCGTGGACGGGCAGGGGCTGGACGTGGTCTTCCTGGCCACACCGCATGGGGCGTCCATGAACCTCGTCCCGGGGCTGATGCGCAGCGGCGCCAAAGTAATCGACCTAAGCGGCGACTATCGGCTTAAGGACCCTCAGGAGTACAAGCGGTGGTACGGGCACGAGCACACGGACCCCGAGAACCTCGGCAGGGCGGTCTATGGCATGAACGAACTCTACTGGGACGAGATCAGGGAGGCCGACCTCGTGGCCAATCCCGGCTGCTATCCCACGGCAGTGCAACTGGCGCTGATCCCTCTTGCGGCGCGGGGCCTGCTGGCCCCTCGTGCCCGAATCATTGTAGACGCCAAGTCCGGCGTGAGCGGCG
>JAKIXL010000265.1 GCA_022709105.1 Thermoplasmatota archaeon
TGTGATCGCCTCTATGGTGGCCTGATGTAAGGTCATGGAATTGATAAATCTTATTGCTCATTGAGGCCTTGATGAGAGCATCTAGGGATGTGACGAACACCATCTGGAGGTGGCCGTTGATCCCCTTCGTGCGGCGCTCGGGGGAGCTTGTCGACGCAATGCTCCCATGGCCTCGCCATTTCCATTGAACGCCCCTCTACAGCTTGGAGAGAGGGCGGACGGCCAGTCATGCTACGGTCCTGACAAATGTTAAATATCGAGGTCCTAATGCTAAGGGGCGTCCCTCCCCTGGGGGTTCTCACCATATGGACAAGGAGACTATCAGCAGAGTGGCAAAGGTAGCTAGGCTCAAGCTCGCCGATGAGGAGCTGGAGCAGTACGCGGCCGATCTGGAGGACATCCTTTCGGCGTTCTCGGTCCTTGACGAGGCGCCGACGCTGGAGGAATACGACCTTGGCCCGGTCAAGGTCGAGAACGTCCTTCGCGAGGATGTGATCTGCCGGGATTCCGACCCCGCCGAACTGAGAGAGGTCATGAGCACCAGGGACGAATGGGTAAGGGGGCCGAGGCTTTCGTGACCGCTCTTCCCACAGCGCATGCCCTAAGAAGGTTGGACGAGAGGCATCAGGTCTTCTGCGAGCGATTGGACGACCCCATGATGATGGGGGACGCGAAGTTCCACTTCTCTGCCAAGGACAGCCTTTGCTCCAGGGATTTCCAGGCACGGGCCGGGAGCAAGGTTCTGGAAGGGTATCGCCCTCCCTTCGATGCCACCCCCGTTCACCGGCTCAGGGAGGCCGGCGGGCTACTGATAGGCAAGACCAACATGGACGAGTTCGGGTTCGGGTCCTTCAGCACCAACTCCGGGATCGGCATACCTCGTAACCCATTTGACGTGGGGAGGAGCTGCGGAGGATCGTCCGGGGGAGCGGCCGCGGCGGCATCTCTAATCGCCGATCATGTGGCCTTGGGCGTCAGTACTGGCGGGTCGATCTCCTGTCCTGCCTCGTTCTGCGGCGTCATCGGGCTGACACCTACCTATGGCAGGGTCTCCCGATGGGGGCTGATCGATTACAGCAACTCATTGGACAAGGTCGGATTGCTCACGAGGACCTATCGTGATCTGGAACGCTACCTTCCGATCATATCCGGGCCGGACCCCAAGGATCCCACATCAATGGCGCAGCCCCCATTGGACATGAGGGGAGAGGTCACGACAGCCGCTGTGCCCGCGGAGGCCATGACCGGTCTTTCGCCGGAGGTCAGGTCCGCTTTCGAGGAGGCACTGAAGGAGCTTGGGCGGAACGGCATCAAGGTCAGAGAGATCAAGATGCCGTCCATTCGTTATGCCCTCCCTGCCTACTATATATTGGGGACATCGGAGGCTTCGACGAACCTGGCGCGATACTGCGGCATGAGGTTCGGATCGATGAACCATGAGTTCGACCAGGGATTCAACGATTTCTTCTCGCAGACCCGCTCCGAGGATTTGGGTCCAGAGGCCAAGAGGAGGGTCTTGCTAGGTACCTTCTCGCGCATGGTCGGTCTCCGCAACCGCTATTATGTTAAGGCTCTGCAGGTCAGGCAGCTCATCATCTACGAGTACCGCAAGGTGTTCGAGGACTTTGATGCCATCCTCTCACCGACCATGCCGTTCGTGGCCCCGCGGTTCGATGAGATAGCGCGAATGAGGCCGCTACCATGCGGATACAGCAGGGGGATGCCCATAGGCATGCAGGCCGTTACCCCCCATTGGGCCGAAGGGGCCCTCGTGGACTTCGCCCGGTCGTGGGAGGAGTCCTTCCACTACCGGTTCCCGGAGGCGGTAGCATGAAGATCGGACTGGAGATACATGTGCAGCTCCCGACGAGGTCCAAGCTTTTTTGCGGCTGCTCGACCTCCGGGGACGCTCCGAACAGCTCGGTGTGCCCGATCTGCCTAGGCTTCCCCGGCT
>JAKIXL010000266.1 GCA_022709105.1 Thermoplasmatota archaeon
ACCTTGGAGAAGATGCGATTGGGGTCCAGCTTGCGGACCTCGCCCAGGGTTTGGCGTACTGCTTCTTTGGGACCCTCCACCACCACGCCGTAGCAGGTTTCCTTGACCGTGACCTCGTTGCCCAGGTTATGGATGAAGCGGGCGATCCGGTCCGGGGTGAGGTCGGAGGTGGGGGCTATGAATATAAGTCTCGTCTCTATTTCGCTGTCCATCCTACCCCTCCTCTGATTTGTTAACGGCCCTCTTTCCAGCGGAGGCCTTTTTCTTCTGCCCCATCTTCTTCCTCGGTCCGACGGCCTCCTCGGCCGTTGCTGGTCGAATGTAGATGATATCTCCTTCCTGGATGCCGTCCATAAGAGCGTCGAGATCGCCGATGAGGCGGCCGAGCATGTTGGCCCCATGCGGTTCTTCGCCCGTGGGGCCAAACTCCTCGCTTTCCTCGAGGCGTATGCCTATCAGCCCGCGCTGGGGGCGGGACATGTTGGTTATGGCCATGTCCCCCTTGATCGACTGCTGTTCGAACTGCCTCTCGGGATAGAGGTCTGCGGCCAACAGGGAATCGCCCTCGAAGGTGATCATGGGCATCCCCTCGAATGTGAAATGGACCTTCATGGTACCGATGGGCTTGTGGTCCAGCCCGGTGATCTTCCGGAAGTAGCGCACGGTCCAGGGGGACCCTTCGGGATCCAGGGTGACCGCGTAGACCTTCTCCTTGGGAACGCCCATGGTCTCGATCTCCTTCTCCTTGGCGGCGTAGATGGTCAGCTCCGGCTCCTGCTCGACGACGATGGCATCGTCGGATGTGTCCCCGGTGCGCCTCTGCTCCTTCCCCAGGGAGGCTAGGAAAGCCTGGGCCTCGGCCTGGGTCTTGCCGATGGTCATTATGCGAATCGGGTCCGGCTGGACCAGCACGCTGCCCTTCACCGGGACCAAGCGCATCAGGTCGTTCCCGTTGGTCACCGTCCCCACGATATTGTGCGAGCGGTTGAGCTGCCGCACCTCGTTGTAGAAATAGATCTTGCCGTTCTGGTATCCCCTGTGCCGCACCGTGACGGTGCCGGGGCGGCGCACGTCGCTATATTCCTGGCCTAAGGAGGTATCGAGGTTCGCTTCGCTCGCAGTGTAGCTGAACCCCTTCTCATCGATGGAAAGGCTGCCCTCGCTTGTCACGACCAGGAAATGCTCGCAGCAGAGCGGGGACCTGTCATCGAGCTTCACCCCTACATACGTCTCGATGAGCATGCCGTCCTCCACCGGCACATTGAGGTCCGTGACCGTCAAGGCATCCTTGGAGGTCAAGCGCAGCACCACGGGCTCGATGTCCTCGATGACGTCCCCCTCCTGCAGGAGGTCCAGGACGTACCGACCGCGAGTGACCCTGCCGAACGCTGCGTCCATCAAGCCCAGGTCTTCGTCCATGTCCGTCCTGGCGATCATGACATAGGTGGTACTGACGTCATATCCTCCAAGGGCGAAGAAGCAATCGTATCGCCTGTAGTGGCTGACGCCCCTGCCCTTCTCGAACTGCGTCGGGAAGGAGCCGAAGGCGTGCAGCTTGCTGGTCTGCCACCGCAAGGAGCGCCCCACCACATTGTGGTAGAGGGTCTTCCACGCCTCGGCGTACCTGCTGTCGTTCAGCTCGATGATGAAGCAGCCCCGGGGGGTCTTGACCATGTACTCATTGGTGAGCTT
Organism: Thermoplasmatota archaeon; assembly: GCA_022709105.1. Taxonomy (GTDB): domain Archaea; phylum Thermoplasmatota; class Thermoplasmata; order Methanomassiliicoccales; family Methanomassiliicoccaceae; genus UBA6. The sequence continues at coordinate 1,693 of JAKIXL010000266.1, forward strand.
GCGCTGGGCGTCCATGGGGCGAATGAGGGCCACTGAGGACCCGGGCAGGTACGGCTCTCCCTCGATGGCCTGGGCGACCGTTGCCCCCGCAGGCAGCTCCTTTTCCCTCCCATTGATAACCGCTCTCATCTTGTCCCTCGTAGGCATGCAGTGCGGCAATAATAAGGTTATTCTTGTCTCGTTCCATCTGGCCACCGAGATTCGGCCCTTCCACCATCCCTTGGGCCTGCTCA
>JAKIXL010000267.1:0-292 GCA_022709105.1 Thermoplasmatota archaeon
CGCGTTGTTCCCGAGAAGGTCCCTAGGCCGCACGGCGCGAGATTCCCTCCCCAGATTAGTATCTTTCCGGCAGGGCGATATACCGATGGGTCCCATAGATGGAGTGGTGTCCCCCCTCGACCGTGAGCGCCGGCTGTTCGCGGTGCTCAACCCTAGATCGGGCATCGGCTCCGCCCTTTATCTCAAGAACGAGATACTGGCCGGTCTCAGGGGCCTCCATGTCGAGCACGTTGTCCTGAGGAAGAGCGATGATATCCTCGATATCGTGAGAGGTGCCATCGAGGCGGGGGCG
>JAKIXL010000267.1:351-1922 GCA_022709105.1 Thermoplasmatota archaeon
ATGGGCATAGTGCCGACCGGAACGGCCAACATGGTCGCCAGGGAACTGAGGTTGCCGCTATCCATCGCCTCCTCCACCAGGACCATTCGTGCCAGGAGGGGCGTGGTGAGGATGGACGCCATGAGCTCCGGCGGCCGGAGCTTCATCTATCAGGTGGCGGTGGGCGTAGGCGCTGACGTCAACCGCCGCGTGGCCAAGCCGGAGAAGGAGCTGCTTGGCCGTTCATCCTATCTGCTGGGCATGCTCCGGGCCCTTAGCGATATGCGCCCCCTTATGGTCAGATGCCGCATCGACGGCCGCGAAGTGGAGATGTTGGTGAACCAGCTCTTGATCGCCAACGCTGGCATACTGGGCACGGCGCCCCTGCGCCTCGGCCCGGGCATTCGGCCAGATGACGGCAAGGTGGAGGTCGTGGTCCTGAGCGGCCAAGGCCGTCTGGACCTTATCGGCTCAACGATGGATATGGTGCTCGGCAACTATGGCGGTCCCGGGCTGAGGTACTTCGATGCTCGCCGCGAGGTGGTCCTGGACACCGAGCCGCCAGCTGTCGTCAAGGCCGACGGCGAGTTCGTTGGGCGGACCCCATTGACGGTCCAGGTGCGCCCCGGGGCGGTAAAGGTCATCGCTCCCGCGGCGGGAGCGCCACGGTCCCGGCAGTGGCCGCTTCTTCCATGGTGAGGATGTCAGCTCACGGCCGGCCGTTCGAGGAGGTGCGGAAGGGTGGTTCGGGAACATGAAGCGCTGGGCACATCGAGGCGCCTCATCGCGTCGGGAAGCGACCGGGCTGTCGGCCTCATCGAGAGCGCTCCCCTAGGTGCTCAGCCCTCCACCTCTCCCGTTCGCTCAGCGTCGGACCGCAGGGAACGCCTCGGCTCTGGCCTGCTCGATCATCGGCCATTCCTATCTGCCTGCCCGTGAGGGGGACCTGACCTTCGGACCGTTCATCGCTGGGTCTTGCCATGTTCACGCAGCAATGCGCCGGATTGCCGCAACCCGATCGGTCCCGAGAGGTCCAGGGAGCATGAGGCATCGGCCCGGCCGTTCCGAAGACGCCTGCCGCCGGTGGTCAAGGCAGGCTACGTGGCGATGGCGTCCCTGCGAACGGAGCTTGGGGCCCTCCGTAGCGGGATCGCCCGGCGGGCATGAGAAAAAGGTGGTCGGACCGAGGCCCGTTGACGTTCTCGCTCGGTGGACCATGGTTCATTCGTCGGCGAACAGTGCCCTCAGGTCCACCATCTGCCAGTCCGAGAACTTATATCCGCGCACCCATAGGCATAGGTCCTCAGGCACAGCGACCACCTGCAGCACCGTCCCCTTGTGCACCGCTCCGCCATCCTTGAACTCGATGTCCATCAGCTCCTTCATGGCGGCCGCGTCCAGCTTCCCGTAGAACCGTTCCGAGCGGGCCAAGCTCACGAGGTTGTCGTAGCGTCCATCGTCCTCCCGCGCGGGCGTGACCTTTCCCTCCCACGTGCCCGGGTAGGGCGGCACAAAGCTGTTGTAGGCTACGAGCAGGCCATTTTCATCACCCTCGCGCACACGGCAGTCGAAGGTCGCCCTTTCGACGGAGA
>JAKIXL010000268.1 GCA_022709105.1 Thermoplasmatota archaeon
TGAAGAGTATGCGGTCCAGCCGGTCCTCGTCCACATCGCCCAAGGCCGCCCTCAATTCATCTCGCGAGAACTCCTCGACCTCTTCGATCATCTTCAGGGCCAACGTCCACAACGCGGTCTCCTCCCCTCGCAAAGGGGCCTTTGCCGGCGAGCGGGCAACATCAGGCGCTGCGGGACCCTCGATGTCGTACACCAGGCGCTCCCCCACCTGCCGGACCGCCTCTGCCAGTTCCTTGCCGGAATCGGTGCGATAGTAGACCTTGGCCTTCCTAACGTTAACCTTCCCTCCACAGCGGGGAAAGGTCACACGGGCCGTTTCCAGGTCGGCCCCCAGCACAAGGGTGCAGTGGGGGCAGACTATGACACCGAACATCTAGTATTCTACGAACACCAAGGCGGCGACGCAGGCGCCGTAGTTGTCCATGGGTACAGAGAGCTCCTCGATGCGGTACTCGATGGTCTCCATCTCTATCCCCCGCAGCTTGGCCATCTCGTCCATCTTCCACTCCATGATCTCACGGAGGGCCTTCTTGGAGCCATGGATATGGCCCTCGGCAACATAGCCGCCCTTGCCGTCCTTACGGAACCCATAGGCTATGCCGGCAGAGATCATCTCGCCCTCTCCTCCTCTCATCTGGGCAAGGACACAGTGGGTAACGGCCCCCATGGGCAGCTCCCTGATGCCGACCTGCTCGGCGCCCACCGGGAGGACCGAGGAGACAGATACGATGTTCAGTTCCCCGATGCCTGCTTCAAGCAGCGCCTTGTCGAACGCGTTAAGGTCGGAGACCTTGCTCACGGCGCAGCCAGAACTGATGAAGAACTTCTTTGGAACGAGACGCATAAAGCGTGGTAACTAAGACCTCTAATTTAAGCATTTCTCCACCACGACCGGCCATCGGGTCCACACCCTGGCCCCGCATTGCCGGGGCTACGGTCGCGAGCATCACCTTTCGGTGTCGTTTCTGCTATCCAATAAGCTTGTAGAAAAGCCATTGTTGGGCGCCCCGATATCCCGGAACTCGCGCTCGAGCATCTTGACCTCTCGCGTGGTGAGGGCCCCGGGACTTATGGGCAATAGGAATATCGAATCGCTCACCGCAGCAGCTTCTGAAAGAAGCTGCACGAACTTCAGCACCTTGGCGAAGTTGGTCTGGGAGACGAGATATTCCAACCCGCTTATCAAGAAGACAGCTCCAGAGGTCTGCTCCAGGAACGCCTTTATCTCGCTGTAGATCAGCGGTATGTTGGTCGGCTCCAAGGCGTTCCCCCGGTCCCCCTCGTAGGAGAGCCAAATGAGCCTCGCGCCGTCCAGCCGGAAGGCCTTGCGCAGCTTGTCTGGATACTCGCGAGAGATGCACAGTCCCGGACTGCCATGGGCCAGGTACTCGGCCATGATCTCGAACGACTCCCTGGCATCATCCGACTCGATGAGGTAAGAGCATCCTGATTCAAGCCTATATTTACGGTCGGTGGAGATGGTGGAAGGATGGGCCCCAGCCATGGGGATGTTGGCCGGCCTTATATGGTGTACGCACCATTCTGAACCTTGGGACATGCAGGCCACCTCCGTAGCCTCATAGCGGCGGCCCAGAAGACCGGAGGTGATCCCAGCGAGATAGCCTCGGGTGAAGTCGCACTTCCGCCCTCTTGCCGCCTCGACCGATTCATTGAACTTGACCACGATCTCCTCCATGCTGACCCTGCTTACCCTGGCCCGGGACAACCCGCTCTCGGACCACAACTGAGTGAACACCTCAGGGAAGTCCTCCAGGGTCGGGGATGGTACGTCCAGGGTGGAAACTAAGGTCATGCCGGCCTTGAATCCAGTGCGCTGCAGGGTCTCGCCCTCATGACCGGGCGAGAGCAGCTCCAACTCCTCG
>JAKIXL010000269.1 GCA_022709105.1 Thermoplasmatota archaeon
AGGTGGCCGAGGGCGTCCACTACCTTAGAAAGCTCAGCCAGGCGCGATGGGACATCGCCAGCGTGCTGGCCACGCCCAACATGGTGGAGTTCATCGAGCTGGCGGCGAGCGAGTTGGCCAAGCGCGACGAGATTGTGTTCCATACCATCGAGATGAAGGACGAGCCGATCGCCATCACCATGGGCTTCGAGACCGACCACCGGTACATGTACTATCTATCGGGGTTCGATCCGGAACGTTCCAAGGCCTCGCCCGGCTCGGTCCTGCTGGCCAAGATCATTGAGGACTGCTGCGATATGGGCATGACGGAGGTGGACCTCCTCCGAGGGACCGAAGCGTACAAGTACCGCTTCAATGCCGTCGACCGCGAGCTCTACCACTTCCGCGCTCTGAACCGCGGACTGTGGAGATCGGCGCGCTGCGCCATGAGGGAGGGGCCGCTGACCTAGCGGCAGAAGGTGCGCAGCAGGCTCGAGGACGGCAGATGCAGGAACGCCTCCGCGTAGCCGTCGATGGCCATGGTGGCGGCGCGGTATCCGTTGAGGCCCTGGGCCGCCCGCACGTAATCGATCTCCCTCACCTGTGTCCGGTGCGCCCGCACCGCCGCGCTCTTCCTTTCCCACACGTCCGTTATCGGCACCAACAGGTTTGGCATTAGCGGGCCCCACACCTCGTACATGATGGCGTCCGGTCCGCTCCCTCGGTCGCCGACCGCGCCCAGGAAGGACTCGAAGGTGCGGATGTGCTCGTTGTGGTTCTCGAACGGCGAGGGGACGAACACCCCGTCCGGTGCGAAGGAGGATATCTCCTCGGCGATGATGGCCGTGGCCTCCTTGGGCGACGGGAACGCTGCCGACCTCCGGCTCCTCACGTCCTTGACCCCAAGCTCCTTCAGCGCTGCTTCTATCTCCCGCTCCCTCTCCTCCCTGGTGAAAGCGCCCTCCTGCATGGAGAAGTACACCACCCGGACCGCCTTCCCGGCGTCCAGCAGCTTTATCAGCGTGCCCCCGCATCCCACCGCGTCGTCGTCCGGATGGGGAGACAGCACTAGGAACCTCTCCCCCGGAGGAAGGGACATGACCTTGGGGCTCCAAGCCGTTCCTTCGAGCCGATCGGGAACGGTGAAGCGGTTCCTCATCTTCTCGGCGATGAACTTCAGCTCCAATCTTGCCGCCTGCATTGCCACGAGGAATATTATGTAATGATACATAGATTAATGTTCACGGCGTGACCGATGAAGGCGGCTCTTCTCTCGTTCTACAGCTTCGACCAGGTCAAGGGCGGCACCGAACTGTTCTCAGAGCATCTCAAGCGCGCCTTTCCGGGACTGGAGGTGATGACCTACAGCGACGTGGGCCGCTCCGGCCTCCCGAACCTCGAGCGGCTGAACCTGCAGCAGCCCAGGATGGGGTTCTCCCTGAGCAGGGGCTTTCTCCGCCGGTCGAGGCTGGAGAGGTACGACCTGGTCCTCTGCAACTCGACCGCCGGGTGGTGGCTCTCGCTGCACCGGCCGGACGTCCCGATGATCAACCTGTTCCACTACACTTCCATCGGCCTGTCGGAGGGCACCCTGCGGGGGACGCCTGGCTATCTGCCGTCCCGATATCTGACGCCGGTGTTCGAGAAGGCCGCGGCGCGGGGGAAGATGAACATCGCGGTCAGCGCCAAGGTCAACCGCGAGCTGCTGGAGCACTACCGCATCCGCTCCACCGTCATAGAGAACGGGGTTGACCTGGATATGTTCCGCCCCCTTCCCGCGGCAGAGTGCCGGGAGAGGCTCGGCATAGATCACGACGGCCCGCTGGCGG
>JAKIXL010000026.1:0-296 GCA_022709105.1 Thermoplasmatota archaeon
CGCAAGGTCTCCATCACCTGCTCCGACGGCTATGCGGTTATGGACTACATGGACCAGAGCCTGCAGTTCTCGACTTCCCGCATGGACCACATTGACACATCGAACATGGCCTCCATGCCCATCGAACTGGACACCCATCAGGTGTACGTCCGCAGGGAGGAGCCGCTGAAGCGGGAGCTCACGAGCTTCGTGGACGCGGCGGAAAGGGGCGACCGGTCGGAATGCGACGGCTGGAACGCCCTGGACAATGTGACCATCTGCTCCGCGGCGCTGACATCTATGAAAAAAGGGTGCCG